>CAYWHT010000043.1:0-13376 GCA_964458135.1 uncultured Saprospiraceae bacterium
GGTGCGGCCTTGTGGAAGGGCACGAAACCGAACTGGAAGCGAATGACCCGGATGAAGGACTCAATGCAGACCCGGCCGTCCTCGGCGCGCCGGACCACCTTCATTTCCACCGGGTAGGAACCCGGGCCGGGGAAGGTATGCGTGACGGTGTCTCCGAGGTAGCTCAGCTCGATGGGTTCGGACAGGTCCCAACACCAGCGCACCTGGTCGCAAACGGTGATGCCGGCCGGCGGGGCCAGTACGACGGTGTAGGTGCGCGGATCGATATCGACAATCGTAAAACCGCTGTCCACCTGCGCCGAAAACTCGGGGCCGCACAGGCAAACCGGTTCTACCGGGCAGTTGTAAGTCAAGGTATCGGTGCAGATGACGTTCAAATCGGCATCCAGCCAGTCGACTACCAACTGCTGGGAAGGCGCTTCGACCTCCGTGAGGCAGAACGACAGGAACTGGAACAGCGTACCCGTCGGCAGCGGCATACCCGCCGTGCTATTGACCAGGGTGACGGCGTCATCGCTCATATTGTTGATGGCCAATGCGGGGTGCAGGCTACCTGCGTCAACGTCGAAAAGGGCATTCTCAGTACGCAGGCTAAGCACGTACAGCCCGGTATCCTGCGAGCGGTAACTCAAAGACTGGCAGCAGGCCGGGTCACCGGCTCCGCTGGGTTCGGTAAAGACTTCCACCTGGGTACAGCGATCACAATTCTCCAGGAAGAGGACCAGGGTATCGGATGTAGCCGAGCAACCGAACTGGTTGGTGCCGGTGAGGCTGTAAGAACCGGTCTCGCTGACGATCAGGCACTGACCGGTGGCGCCCGGGATAGGTACGCCATCCATATTCCACTGGTAAGCGGTCAGGTCATCCGGCCCACAAAGAGTATCCGGGTCACAAACCTCATAACAACCCGTCGGAATAATACAGAGATCCGGGTCGGGGTTGATGGTTGCGCTGGCGCTGCTGCTACAGCCGGTGATGGTGTTGGTGCCGACTGCCGTGTATAGCCCCGGTTCATCCACGGTGATGGAAGGGCCGGTCTCGCCGGTATTCCAACTGTAGATGACGCCGGGCTCAACCGGGTCGACAAAGATCTCGGGAGAAGATCCCGCGCAGGCGTCCGGATCGACCATCAGGGTGAAGTCTGGCGGGAAAGCCTGTTCTACTACGAACACATCAGAGGTATCAACGCAGCCGTTGCTGTTGGTAACTACTACCCGGTATCCGGGTAAGAGCGCGTCGGTACACACTGTGATCTGTGCATTCATCGATATCGTATTGTCATCCGGATCCAGCCATTCGTAGGTGAAACCGGAAGCAAGGGGAGCGGTGAGCGCCGTGCAACCGTCGTCACAGATAAACCGTTCCCCGGCAATCAGGGCCTCGGGCTTGGGAATAACCACCACCATCACCGAATCGGGAACGAGCTGACAGCCATTGGCATCCGTCACGGTAAGGCCGTAGCGATCTGCCTGACCCACGGTAATGGTTTGGGTCGTTTCTCCGGTCGACCACTCGTAAGTGTAACCAGGGCCGGCGGGGGCGGTCAAATCCGTGGTTTCTTCTTCACAAATGGTAAGCGACGGGGAAGCCGTGATTACGTCATCGGGCGGAAGTGGGTTGACCAAAACGGGCGCCGTCACCGTTACTTCGCAACCCAACGCATCGCGTACCGTCACGGTAGGATCATAGAGGTCGTCCATGAGGTAGGCGTGGAGTGGATTGGGACTGCCGTTCATGCCGCCGTCGTCGAAGTCCCAGAGCCAACTGATGTAATCCGTATCCGTCGTGCTGAAAGCAATTGCTTCTTCTACGCAAGCCGGTTCCGGATCAGCCATCAGATTCGTGCTGGGGTCATCGACAAAGACCGAATCGGTAAAGGTGATCTCGCAACCTGCCGGATCCATCACGGTAAGGCTTACTTCGTAGCCTCCCCCCATGGTGTAGGTATGGCAAGGATTTTGATCGTTGGACATGTTGCCGTCGCCAAAATCCCACTCCCAGGAGCTGATAGTATTGCCACCTATAACGGTTGATCGATCGAACAAGCAAATCGTCAGACAGCTATCTAAGCTGGAATCAAAATCGGCACTAAGCGGTACGGTTACCGTTCCGGTCGCCCGTACCAAACAATTGCCCGTACCATCGGCCTGAGGAACGGTTCCCTGAACGCGTACTAAATAATTGCCCGCCTGATCGTAGGTGTGGGTGGGATTCTCCACCGTGGAAGTCGACAGATCGCCAAAATTCCAGTTGATACCGGAGATATTGGCGGAGCGGGTAAGGGTAAAGTCTACCGTATTGCAGTTGGGCGTCTGATTAGCAGAGGTGAAGGAAAGGGTAAACGTTTCCGGCACGCAAGGATCTCCCGGGCCTCCACCCGTGCAGTCATCCGTTTCAAACACGGTTATCACATTCGAACTATTGCTGCAACCTTGTGCATCGGTCACCACAACCTGGTAGCTATAGCTTACCCCCGGCGTGTTTTGCTGGGTGTGGGTAAACGTGCTTTGACTGGGAGGCACTCCCTGATCGACGCCGTTGCAGAACCAGGTATAGGTATTACCCGGACTCGTCAGCGCCGAAAGGGTGACGCTGCCTCCCGGGACGAGGGTGCACAACGTGGTGTTGTCTGGGGTCGATATAGCGGCCACCGGTCCCGGAAGGGCGGTCACCTGAATGGCGTCAATGGCCATGCACCCGTTGGCGTCGGTGGTGGTCACTTGGTAATTGCCTGCGCTGGAAACGACGATGGATTCCGTTGTTTCCGTGGTCGACCATTCGTAAGCGGTAAAGCCGGGACCCGCGGAAATGGTAGGGGACTGCCCGTTACAAAGTACGCCGGATTGTGTGATTTCGGGCTCTACCGGAGCATTCAACGTGATGGGCGTGTTCAGCGTGAGGGTGTCTTCACATAGGCTAACTTGAAGATCGAGCGTGGTGGCTACCGCATCGTTATTCCATTGCACCTGAATGTTGGGCGTGCCTTGACCGGCCGTCACACTTCCCGCAGTGGCAGGGGTGATCGTCCAGCGGTAAGCTGCGTCCGGATGCTGCGGATTGGTGCTGTAGTCTTGTACAGTATTGGTACAGGTATTGGTCGGGCCACTCGTCAGCGCCGGCGGATCCAGGGTCTTAGGCATGACCGGTACGATCAACGGATCGGAAGTGCAGAAGGGCGCATTATTGCGGAAATAGAAAAGCTGGATTTCGTAAGGTCCCGTTGCATCCCAGATGATTTCGGTAGCCTGACTGAAAGGCATCACCGCCGTACCTCCGGTAACGACCCACTGCAGGCTCAGTCCGGGAGGAATATTATGCGCGATGTAGGTGTTGGCGCCTCCCGGGCAAATGTCGCGGGGCCCTTCAATGCTATCGGGCGGCGCCAATTCTACCACGGTCGTCACCAGTGAAGCCGAATCTATGCAGTAGATATCGGGATCTTCGGCGAAAGCCGTAAGGATGTAGGTGCCCGGACCGAAATTCCAGTCGACAGTCACGTTATCCGTTCCGGCAGCCAATAGGATATTTACCGGCTTGACCACCCAGGTGTAGTTGGAAGTGAGGGCGGTCGGCGCCTGGAAACTGGTGCTGCTGCCCGCGCAGACTTCCTCCGATCCAAAACGGGTTATTTCAAAGGCGGGCTTGATATCGACCTCCAATTCGGCGCTACCCATGCAATCGTCCGGCGCGCGGCCCAATTGCCCTTTTAAAAAGTCGCTACCGTAATTCAGGCTGATCCTTCCGGGGCTTGCTCCGGCACTGCCCCACTGAACGACTATCTTGTGGGTGCCTTGACCGGAAAACGGCACGGGGTTACTGTTGGCGTCGAGGACAGTCCATTCGTAGGTGGCGCTGGGCCACTTTTGCACCGAGTAGACTTCCGCCGTATTTTCGCATACCTCTTTAGCGCCTTGAATTTCCGTCGTGGGCGGAATGATCGGAATAACAATGGTGGTGGGCTCCATGCAGAATTCCTCTGCGCAATCCATCACTTCCAGGGTCACCGTACCGAAGGGCCCCTGATCCCATTGCACCTGAATCGTATCCGTACCTTGCCCGGCGAAGGGTACCGGGTTGCCATCGGCGTCGAGGACGGTCCAGTTGTAAGTGCCGCAACCTTCGGCATCCGTCCAGTAGGAGGTGAAGTCGCCGGTGCAGACGGTGGAGGCCCAGTAAATATTCGGTCCGATCAGGGAGTCAACGGTGATATCTACCGAAACGCTATCGGTACAACAGCAGAGTTGCTGCCCGTTTTCGTCAAAATTGTTGTTGGTGGCGTAAAGGGTGACGGTATAAGTACCCGGTTCGTCGTAGGCGTGCGACGGGGAGAACATGGTGGAAGTGGTGCCGTCGCCAAAGTCCCAGAGAAAGTCATTTCCCCCAACGGCATTGTTGGTGAAATTGAGGCTCACATCCCGGCAAACTTCGGTGCTACTGGGCGTGAAAGCAGCTTCCGGGGCGGCGAGAATTTCCACGCAGAAAGTTTCCGTAAAAGCGATGCCCCCGCTGTTAGTGACATTCAGCGTGATGGCGCCGGTACCGGCATTGCCCCAGTCTACTTGTATTTCGGCCGGATTGCTCCCCGGAAGCAGGGTGCCGCCGCTGACCGACCATTCGTAGTTGAAGCTCGGGTCAAAGGTGATGAAATAGGTAGCCCGGCTGTTCTCGCAGGCGTATACACAGGGTGGTTCGAAACCGAAACCATCGTCGCCATCCGAGGGGGCATCCTCAAATATATAATCCTGCAAATCGACAATCTCGCACTCGATCTTTGGACATTTAACGGTGATAAATACATTCGCCGAACATTGGTCGGGGGTATTCGCGCAATCCTGGTCATCGTAGCGGTAACGCAAAATGTGTTCCCCACAACAGCCGTTCGGACGGGGAACCTCCTGGGCCCAAACCAAAATACCGCTGCGGGTTACAAAAAAGCAGGTGTCGTTGGATTCGGATGCGATAAAAATAGTATCCGGTAAGTTCAGATCATTCTTGAGGAGGTCAAACTCAAGTCCTTCATTTAAGTCGATACATACGGTGTCGTCAACGGCAGTAATGCCTTCTCCGGATTGGGCAAGAACGGTAAGGGAGGTCATCAACAGCAAGAATAGTAGTAGAATGCCATTCCTCATTTCATTTGGTTTAAACTATGATTAAATAATAAATTCCGAGCCTTTATACGGTAGTGAATTGCCGTACGAGAATAGTCAGGGGGCAGCCGGGTAGCAAGCTACATTTCTAACCCACTACGATACCAGCTCTCTAAAGGACGGAGGCTGGTAGGAGCCGAGATTTTCTTTATAGTCTGACAACATGAGATTTGTGAAAATATGACGCCGCTATTTTTTCGGCTGGCAAGGCGAAAAACGTAAATATAGCCGGGGCTACATTGAGGCTTTTCAACGCAGCCAGGCGGAAAAAGAGCAAGTCAGAATTCACAAATCTTGCGTTGTTAGACTATAATAATCGCTTAAGGGGATGAGGTCACCCTGTTGTTCAGGGGGAAGAATAGGGCAGAGATAGGTTATTGATTAAATTTCGATTTTTAAAATACGTCATTTTCTGCCTGCAAGCAAGTAAATATTGCTCCTGCAAACCTATTTATTAAAAAATACTATCACACATTCCAGTCTGCCGCATTTACCCCCTCGAAAGCTTTACGGGCCGTCTCGAACCCGCGCCGCCGGTTTTTAAGGATGATTTCTTTTCCGGCATCCAGGGGGTTCCCCAGACTGGATTCGGGCTGAATAATTTTGATATTAAACGCCTTGTAGTGCTTGCCTTCAATCTCGATACTGGATTTATTGAGTTGCCGGAGCATTTTGTTGACGAAGAGGAAGTGCTTGATATCGTTATTAAAAATTTCGGAAAGGGTAATATCCAGCAGGGCGCGGGAAGCAATACTGAATATATTCAGCTTTTGATCCCGGGCCTCCAGTTCCTGGGCGGAATTGTTGATGGCTATGATATAGTATTCGGTGGCTTCGTCGGTATCCCGGTTGATCTCTCCGACGACGTCGGCCAGGGGTGAAACATTGCGGATGCCGCCATCTACCAGGTTTAATACGGTGTTGTCTTTTACCTTAATTTGGTCAATCGGCGCCCAAACGATGGGCATGGTAGTGGAGGCCTGGATGGCTTTGTTCAATTCAATATCTTCCGCAAAATCATCGGCCCGGCAGGAGATGTACTTGCCATTTTGCAGCGAAACGAACCCCATGCGGTAGATGACATCCTGAAACTTGTCGAGGGAAAGGATGCGGTTTAGGGTTTCCAGCAGAGGCCGGTTGTCTCCGAGGGATTGCAGGTTGGCAACTTTATCGAAGACTTGATTGACCAGTTTTTTGCGCTTTTTCTGGGAAAACAATACGCCCAGTTGCTGGAAGAGACCGAGATGGGGGATGAAGTCGGCCAGAAGATTATCCGTATTGGGGTTGCCGTCGGGTTGGATGTAATCGGATTCGTAGATGATGCCGGGACCCTTCTCGGCAATATCTTCAAACCACAATTGCTTTAATTCTTCAAACTGGTTGGAGGCTACCATGGCGCCGTTAAGCGATCCTACCGAAACGCCGGCTACAATATCAAACTTATCGATGGTGATTTGCTCGCCGCTAATGGTGAGCGGATGGTTGAATATGTACTCCAGGGCGCCTACCTGAAAGGCCCCCTTAAAGCCACCTCCACTGAGGACCAGGGCAAATTTTCGATTCATTGCGGATTTACGGGGTTATTTTCCGGTAAGTTAACGCAAAATTTAATCTGCCACAACCGCAATATTGAAAAAGATATGAGAAATCTCCCTGCTGATGCTCTAACGCTACCGATCATAGGCAGGCGTCAGGTTGATCAGGCCGGGAGATTTCTCCAGAGGGAAAGATGCGCCGCTTTACTGATCTTGGGGCGGCATGATAACGGTGTCGATGATGTGTACGACGCCGTTGGAAGCTTCTACATCGGCGGTGGTTACGGTAGCGTCATTGATCTTAACGGTGCCGTCCTGGATGGAGACGGTGATGTCGGCGCCGTTGACGGTGGTGGCGCTCATGCCGTCGGAAAGGTCGGTAGACATAACTTTTCCGGCCACGACGTGGTACGTCAGGATGTCGGCGAGCTGTTGCTTGTTTTCGGGCTTCAGCAAGTTGTCAAGCGTACCATCGGGTAGTGCGTCAAATGCGGCGTTGGTGGGTGCAAAGACCGTGAAAGGTCCTTCTCCCTTAAGCGTGGATACCAAATCGGCGGCCTTTACGGCGGCGACCAAAGTGGAAAGGTTGGAGGTTTCCATTGCCAGGTCCACGACATCCGGCTGCGCCGCGGTTTCTTCGGCTTCAGCCGTTTGTTCCTCGGTCTGGGAGGATTCAGTGCTTTCGGAGGCGTCGGCGTTTTCCGCGCTGTTCTGCGGTCCGCCGCAGGCAAACAGCAGGATAGCCAGGATGGAGAGGATTAACTGTTTCATGTTGTAATGTTATTTATTTACTAATGCATATGTTGAACCCTGAATGTTGGCTAAGGTTCATGGGGGACTGGGAAAACTTAAAAAGAACGAAATTTTAGTTGCCGACTTTTTTCATGGCGAGATAAACTTTTGAAACACGTTCACCATTCGCTAACCCCATTCTCCCCCGTCAAAATCACCGGCTCCCCATCGGTTACGATGAGCGTGTGTTCGTGCTGGGCGACCAGGGCCCGTCTTTTGGTGCGCATCGTCCAGCCGTCGGGGTCGAGGTAAACGAATTTATCGCCGGAAGAAATAAAGGTCTCCAGGGCGATGACGGCGTTTTTTTGCAGCCTTTCGTGGTTGTAGCGATCGCGGAAGTTCGGAATTTCCCGCGGCGGTTCGTGCATCCGGCGGCCGATGCCGTGGCCGCACAGGTTTTTGATGACGGCGTAGCCCCGTTTGCGGGCTTCCTTTTCGATAAACCCTCCGAGGTCGGCTATTTTGACTTTGGTTTTTACCCGCTGAATGACCAAGCTCAGGATTTCCCGCGAGGCTTGCACCAACGGCTCCAAGCGATGCAAATCTTCGCCCAGCACGAAAGAGCTGCCGTTATCGCCATAATAGCCGTCTACTTCGGCCGACACATCGATGTTGACTAGGTCACCTTCCCGGAGAATTTTTTTGTTGGAGGGAATGCCGTGGCATACCTCGTCGTTAATGCTGATACAGGTATAGCCCGGAAAATTGTAGTCTTGTTGGGGCGCCGAATTGGCCCCGAAGGACTCTAATAATTCATAGCCGTATTCGTCCAGTTCTTTCGTCGACATACCGGGCCGGGCGTGGGCTTGCATTGCTTTCAGTGTCGTGGCCACTGCGTGCCCCGCTGCGCGCAGCCCTTCTAATTCTGTATGGGTTTCGATCGACATGTGGTATTGATTTTTTGATCGACAGTTTGTTATTATAAAGAGGAGTGTCCTACCAATTTGTTGGCACCTTTGTTAATTTTGGTATCAATCCGGAAGGGGCAGGTCTGCTTACCTCATTTCGGCCATCAATAAATCCTGTGCATGAAAGCCATTATACCCGTTGCCGGCGCCGGCACTCGACTACGCCCCTTGACTTACACCCAGCCCAAGCCGCTCATTCCGGTGGCGGGTAAGCCGATTATTTCCTACATTATTGATAAACTGGTCGACGTAGGCATCCGCGATTTTGTTTTTGTCATCGGCTACCTGGGGGAAAAAATTAAGAATTACGTCGATCAGCGCTACCAGCACCTCAACCGGAGTTTCGTTGTACAGGAGGAGCGCCTTGGCTCAGCCCACGCCATTTGGACGGCCCGTGAGCAATTCAAAGACACCGACGAAGTGCTGATCTTTTTCGGCGACACCATTCTGGATCTCGACTTTCAGGCCGTCCTCGACATGCCCAAATCCTGCCTGGCCGTCAAGAAAGTCAACGATCCCCGGGCATTCGGCGTGGTGGAGTACGGTCCCGATCACACCGTCCGAAAGGTGGTGGAAAAACCCCGGATTCCCAAATCCGACATGGCCATGGTCGGATTTTATAAGATCCGGGAGGTCAAAACCCTCATCGAAGCGCTCGACTTCAACATCCAGAACAACATTCGCTCCTACGGGGAGTTTCCCCTCACCGACGCCCTTATGCGGATGATCGAAAAGGGCGTAGCATTCCAAACCCTCGTTGCCGACAACTGGTTCAACTGCGGCAAAAAAGAGGTGCTGTTGGAAACCAACGCCCTTCTGCTCGACCGGGAAGGGTACGCCTCCGATCCGCCTTCCTATTACAACACCATTGTCATTCACCCGGTCAGTATCGGCGAGCATTGCCAGATCGCCAATTCCATCATCGGTCCCCACGTTACCATTGGCAATAACGTATCCATTAATCACGCCATCGTACGGGATTCCATTATCGGCAATTTTGCCAGCATCCGGGAAATCATCCTGCAAAAATCGGTCGTCGGCAACGACGCCGCCATCACCGGTCTGCGGCAAAGCCTCAATATCGGCGACAATACCGAAATCGATTTCAGCCTGCCGGCGATGCTCGGGGAGAAGCGAAAATTCTGATCATCCGGTTTGGGAAGGGGGCAAATTCAGGTTTTGCCCAGCAACTTCTCCGCCAGCCAAATGACCTGGGCCGCCATTTCCACTTCATTTTTGGCCAGTTCCTTCTGGGCGAAGCGGTGTAAGGCTTCGAGGGGATTTTCGGCGGTGAGCAATTCCCGGATGCGCGGATCCGTTTCGAGTTCCGTTAATTGGTCGGGGGTGGGGTGCCGGATGATGCCTGCTAGCTGCCCCAGGTTATTGCCCGTCAGGATACGGCTTTGGCGCGCACTGGCGGGGAGCTGTTCGAAGCCGATGCCCAATTGGTTGACGGGCTGCCGGATCGTATGGATCGCCTCGCCGCTGGCGCGCACGTAAAAGGCCCGCCCCAACCGCCCCATCAGGTCGATTTTGTGGGGGTGAATGCGGCCGCGCTCGTCGAGTACCGATTCGGCAATGTGGATGCGCAGGATGTCGCAGATGATGAGGTGGCCCGCACCGCCGCCCTCTCCCAAGGGCTTGATTTCCGCTACCCGGCATTCCAGATGCACGGGCGACTCCTTGACGCGGAAGGGCTTGATCAGGTCGGAAGCAATCGGCGTCAGCCCCGCTTTTTCAAACTCATCGACTTCGCTGGGATATTGAATGCTCGCTACCGCCATTTGCCGCACAATACCGTAATTCACCGCATTGATAACCACCTCGCCGGTGGCTTGTACGTTGTGGAGCGTGTCTTTGGTCGTGTTGTCGGCAACCCTTCGATTGGAAGAAAATACCGCAATGGGGGGATTCGAGCTAAAGACGTTGAAAAAGCTGTACGGCGCCAGGTTGGCGCGCCCCGCTTCGTCGAGGGTGCTGGCAAAGGCAATGGGGCGGGGCGCTACGCTGCCCACCAGGTATTGATGGAGCTCGGGAATGGGCGTCTTGTTCGGGTCGATGACTCTCATATTGGAAATTTGAAATTTCTTTGGATTAACGCGCCGGGGGTTACAGCATAAAATTACTCGGGATTATTGCATTATGGGAGCAATACCCATGCTAATCTTTTTGATTTGTTGAATTGTTGTATGGCCGGAAGGCCAAAACTACTTAAGTATGATATGAAAGGGTTCAACTTCAATTACATTTTAGGAGGGTTAGTGATCGCGGTAGCGGCCTTGATAATTGGACGCTACTTTTATTTTCAACCCCGCTTCATCAATGGGGAGCGCGCCCCCGACTTTCAGGCCCGTACGCTCGAAGGCGAGCCTTTTCACCTCGCCGATCTGCGGGGCCAATACGTGCTGCTGGATTTTTGGGGGAGCTGGTGCCCTCCCTGTCGGCAGGAAAATCCCCAGCTGGTGCAACTTTACGAAAAATACGGTGATCTAAACTTTAAAGACGCCAAAGGGTTTGAAATCGTAAGCATCGGTATCGAAAGGGATTCCGAAAGCTGGAAACGCGCTATCCGTCAGGATGAGTTAAAATGGCCGCACCATATTTTGGATAAGACCAACAGTATGCGTTTCTTCAGCGGCGATATCGCCACGCAGTACGGCGTTCGGGAGGTGCCCTCCAAATATTTGCTCGATCCCGAAGGCCGCATCATCGGCGTCAACCCATCGCCGCGCGCCCTCGACCAACTGCTGAGCCGCCGGGTTAGATGAGCGGGCTGACATTTTGACGTCCAAACCTTGCTGGCAAAGTAATTGCAGTACACCCTGGTGGTTTTGCTAAACGAAAACGCCTAAACAATGAACGAAAAAAATAAACATCAACGATCCCCGGAAGAACAACCCGACGCCATGCAAGAAGAAAATCAAAGCCAACAACCGGCGGATGAGCAAAATAACCCGACCGAAAAAGAGCAACAACAACAACAATCCACTTCCCAGGAAGCGGAAACCTCAACAACCAAAGCAGCCGAATTGGAAAAACTGCGTAACGACTACCAGGAATTAAAAGATAAATACCTCCGCCTCTACGCCGAGTTTGAGAACTACAAGAAAAGAACTATCCGGGAGAAAATGGAAACGATGAAGACCGCGTCGCATGACACGATGTCGGCCCTTCTCCCCATTCTTGACGATTTTGACAGGGCCAAGAAATTGGGCGAAGATGAAAGCAGCCCGGAAACTTTTCCCGAAGGCCTTAAGTTGCTCTACAATAAATTGTACAGCACCCTGGAACAAAAGGGGCTCCAGCCCATGAATCCAACCGGCGAACGCTTCGATCCCGAACTGCACGAAGCCTTTACCGAAGTGCCCGCGCCATCCGAGGATATGAAAGGATGCGTGGTGGACACCATCGAGAAGGGCTACAAGCTGAACGACAAGATCATCCGCCACGCCAAAGTGGTCGTGGGAAAATAAAGCGATAAGCTTTTCACAATATGGCCAAAAGAGACTATTACGAAATATTGGGGATATCCCGGGATGCCGACAAAACGGAGATTAAAAAGGCCTACCGCAAGATGGCCATCAAGTACCACCCGGATAAAAACCCCGATGACAAGGAAGCGGAAAATAAGTTCAAGGAAGCCGCGGAAGCCTACGAGGTGCTCTCCGACGAGCAGAAGCGCGCGCGCTACGACCGCTACGGCCACGCCGGTGTAGGCGCCGGCGCCGGCGGCGGTGGCGGCGGCTTTAGCGGCGGCATGACCATGGAAGATATCTTCCAGCAATTCGGGGATATCTTCGGCGAGTCCGGCAGCCCCTTCGAGTCCTTTTTTGGTGGGGGGGCTCGCACCCGCACCCGCTCCCGGGGGCAGCGCGGTAGCAATCTGCGCATCAAGGTGACGCTTACGCTCGAAGACATCGCCAACGGCGTCACCAAAACGATCAAAGTGCGCAAGCAAGTTACCTGCGATCTGTGCAACGGCAGCGGCGCCAAAGACAGCAACTCGGTGAGCACTTGCCAGACCTGCCGCGGGGCCGGCTACGTCCGCCAGGTCAAAAATACTTTCCTCGGCCAAATGCAAACCACCATCACCTGCCCGAATTGCAACGGAACCGGAGAGGTGGTCACCGCCAATTGCCCCAAGTGCAAGGGCGACGGCCGCATCAACGGCGAAGAAACCATCGAAGTGGAAATTCCCGCGGGCGTGGAGGAAGGCATGCAACTATCCCTGCGCGGCAAAGGCAACGCCGGTGCACGGGGCGGCCCAGCGGGCGATCTGCTGATCAACATCGAAGAAGAACCCCACGATTACCTTCAGCGCGACGGGCAAAACCTCGTCTACGAACTCTATCTCAACTTCGCCGACGCCGCCCTCGGCACCTCCGTAGACGTGCCCACCATCGAAGGCGAAGTGCGGATCAAAGTGCCCGCCGGCACGCAATCCGGAAAAATCTTCCGCCTCAAAGGCAAGGGGCTGCCCTCGGTGCAAAGCTACGGCCGGGGCGACGAGCTCATCCACGTCAACGTCTGGACACCTAAAAAACTCAATAGCGAAGAACGGGAAATGCTGGAAAAACTGCGCGACATGCCCAACTTCCAGCCCCAACCCGGAAAAGCCGAAAAGGGCTTCTTCGAAAAGATGCGTGATTATTTCAAATGATGGTGGAAGGGGCTGACGGCAACGGGGTCAACATTCACAAATCTTGCGTTGTCAGACTATAGATGTCCTCGTCATTCGGCGTTCACCGCATCCGGGTATGCAACCCGCGCGCATTCCTGCAGGAGCCTAGGCCCGGCAGCCATTTTGGTTTCTCACTACGATAAAACTACGAATAACCCGGGCTAAAGAATAGTCAAACATTTTCTAATCCGATTTGCCCACTATGCGCCACCTCCCGCTCACCACGCTCTTCGCCTTATTGGTGCTCACTTCCTGTGGTTCGGAGCCCTTCTACGAAAAGACCTATCCCATCAAGTCCGATACCTGGACT
>CAYWHT010000044.1:0-13199 GCA_964458135.1 uncultured Saprospiraceae bacterium
ACTCTAGACATTTTATTAATCGTTTTGGAACTGGTCAATGAAACAAGGACGGAGCAAAACCGCCCGACTTACCATTAATATACGTAACAGAGTAATTCTCCGCCAACGTTTAGATTCCGGGCCTGCTTATCGGTCATGACGCCCTGCGAAGTCGAGACGATGCAAACCCCCAAGCCGTTTATAATACGGGGGATTTCATCCGATTTGGCGTATTGCCGCAAGCCCGGCCTGCTGATACGCCCCAGCTTTTGAATGATGGGGCGTTTGCTTTGCTTATCGTACCGGAGTGCGACCTTGATCAGATCCTGATTTCCCTTACCGCCTCCTTCCACAAACTTGTATTTGTGGATAAAGCCCTGATCGTACAGGATTTCGGTGATGCGCTTCTTGAGGTTGGAAGCGGGGATATTCACGATCCGGTGGCCTGCCTGTTGGGCATTCCGAATCCGGGTGAGGTAATCAGCAATGGGATCGTTTACAGCCATTGTCATTACATTGCGCCGGAGGGTTTTCTTACCGTGGGGAAAGAACCTTTCCGGCTATTAAAAAATACGTTGTTAATCGCTCGAAAGTTACCAGCTGGATTTTGTGACGCCGGGGATTTTTCCGTTGAGCGCCATGTCGCGAAAAACGACGCGACAGAGGCCGAACTGACGAATATACCCCTTGGGCCGCCCCGTCAACTTACAACGGTTGTGCAGCCGGATCGGATTGGAGTTGCGCGGCAGCTTATCCAGCTCATCCCAACGACCTTCTTCTTTGAGTTGCTTGCGCAAAGCGGCGTATTTGGCCGCCAGCTTTTCTCTTTTCTTTTCTCGAGCGATGATGGATTTTTTCGCCATTACGATTTGGGCTTTTTTCTAAAATCGGTAAAATCAATTAATTCTGGCCGCGGAAGGGCATGCCCAGCATTTTCAGCAACGCCAACGCTTCGGCATCCGTTTCCGCGGTGGTGACGATGGTGACGTCCAGGCCGTTGATCCGGCTCACCTTGTCGAGATCGATTTCCGGGAAGATGATTTGTTCGGTCAGGCCAAGCGAATAATTGCCCCGGCCGTCAAAGCTTTTGTCATTGATCCCCTGGAAATCGCGAACGCGCGGCAAGGCCACCGTGATCAGGCGGTCGAGAAATTCGTACATTCTGTTGTCGCGCAAGGTCACGCGGGCGCCGATGGTCATTCCATCGCGCAGTTTAAAGTTGGATATCGATTTTTTGGCGCGCGTGGGTACGGCTTTTTGACCAGCGATGGTGGTCATCTCTTGCAGTGCGGTGTCCACCAGTTTCTTATCCTGCGTAGCCGCCCCGACGCCCTGGTTAAGCGATATTTTGACAATTTTGGGTACTTGCATGATCGAGCCGTACCCGAATTGCTTGACCAGGGCCGGGACCACCTCTTCGCGATAATATTTCTTGAGTCTGGGCGTATAGCTCATCAGTCAATAATTTCTCCGGATTTTTTCGAATAGCGTACATTATTGCCGTCGACCTTTTTGCGACCAACGCGGGTCGGGTCTCCGGAACTGGGGTCAACCAACATCAGGTTGGAGATGTGGATCGGCGCGGGCATCTCGTTAATCCCACCGGGGTTATCCTGGGTGGGCTTAGTGTGCTTTTTGACGATATTGACGTCTTCTACGATGGCGCGATTCTTTTCGGGCAGCACCTCGAGGACTTCCCGGGGTTTATCCCGGTCGCGATAGGCTCCGGCGATGACCACAACTCGATCTCCCTTTTTAATCTTAGGTTTGGGAGCGAAACGCTTGGTTTTACTATTTTTCTTCGCCATTATCTTTTTGGATTGACCGCCGGGCTATTGCCTAAGCGGTATTGACACAATTTCCTACAGGACTTCGGGCGCCAAAGAAACAATTCTCATATAATCGCGATCCCGCAATTCCCGGGCAATAGGGCCGAAGATACGAGTGCCGCGGGGCTCGTCACTGGCGTTGAGCAGCACCACGGCATTGTCGTCAAAGCGGATGTAGGAACCATCGCGACGCCGTATTTCTTTTTTGGTTCGCACCACGACGGCCTTTGAGACCGTTCCCTTTTTGATGCCTCCGGGGGTGGATGCTTTCACCGAGACGACGATCTGATCGCCGATGGAGGCGTAGCGACGCTTGGAACCTCCCAGGACACGCACACAAAGCACCTCTTTGGCTCCGCTGTTGTCGGCGACGTTCAGTCTGCTTTCTTGCTGAATCATGACGCTTTAAGCTATTTTGTACTGGTCTGCGGGCGCTTTCAAGAATGCGTCACGTGTTATTCGTTTAGAATCCCGAGATCCAGTAGGTGACGATGGATAAATTAAATGGTGTACAGCTTAAGCCAAATTACTTTGCCCGCTCGACAATTTCGACCAAACGCCAACGCTTACGCTTACTCAGGGGGCGGGTCTCCATGATTCTTACCGTATCGCCTACCTGGGATTCATTGTTTTCGTCGTGCGCAATGAATTTCTTGGTTTGCTTTACGTACTTGCCGTAGATGGGGTGGCGCAATCGCTTTTCCACCGATACGGATATGGTTTTATCCATTTTGGTGCTGGTTACCAATCCGACCCGCTGTTTTCTGAGTTTTCTTTGTGCTGTCATTATTATTGCTTTTAGCGTTCAGGAGGCAGTTTGGCTTTGGCCACTTACCTGCTGTTGTCCTTTCGGACGCTATTTGCGACGCCTTCTTTTTCTGATTTTGGAGCGCTTATTAATCTGTTCTTCCGACATGTTGCTGACCTCCCGGCGCCGGATTTCCGTTTGCAGCCGGGCCACGTCTCGCCGTACTTCCCGCAGGATCATTGGGTTGTCCAACCCTTTGATGGCGTGATCGAATTTGATTTTCCGGTATTGGGCCTGCGTTTCTTTGAGCTCGTTTACCAGATCTTCGTCGGAATATTCTTGTAGTTCCAGATATTTCTTACTGGCCATAGTGAAGTGCGGTTAAAAGTTTATGGAATAAGATCCGCAGCCGGAATTACCATTCGTAATCGGGCCGGACGACCACCTTGGTGGTTACCGGCAGCTTTTGAGCAGCGAGGCGCAGGGCTTCGGCGGCCGTTTCGTAGGGCACTCCATCGACTTCGAACATCACCCTTCCGGGTTTGATTTCCACGACGTAGTGATCCAGGGCGCCTTTACCCTTACCCATCCGCACTTCTTGTGGCTTGGTGGTGATGGGTTTGTCGGGAAAAATGCGAATCCAGACCTTGCCTTCCCGCTTCATAAAACGCGTCATCGCAATACGGGCCGCTTCGATCTGGCGATTGGTGACCCGGCCGCGATCCATCGATTTTAAACCAAATGACCCAAAGGATATCTTGCTGCCCTTGTAGGCCAGTCCTTTATTCCGCCCTTTCTGCTGCTTGCGGTATTTGGTTCTTTTCGGCTGTAACATCGCTGCTCAGAATTTGTATCTCTAGAAATTAAGCTCGCCCCTTTCCAAAAAAGCTTGGCAAAGGTACGGCTTTTTTTGAAAAATCAATAGGCAAAGAGCCCGTATTCCCGGGAATTCCTATTATTGACGGCGGCGTTGACGGCCTCCGCCGCCACCGCCACGGCGGCCGCCACCGCCTTTTTCTTTTTTGGGTGCGCCAACGTTGGGCGACAGGTCGCGCTTGCCAAAGACTTCGCCTTTGCAGATCCAGACTTTGATGCCGATTTTGCCATAGATGGTCAGCGCTTCCTTTAGCGCGTAATCGATATCCGCCCGGTAGGTATGCAGCGGGGTGCGTCCTTCCTTGTATTCTTCTTTCCGGGCCATCTCCGCTCCGTTGAGGCGGCCGCTGATGCGTATTTTTATGCCTTCGGCTCCGGCGCGCACTGTCGATTGGATAGCCATCTTGATGGCGCGGCGGTAGTTGATGCGGGCCTCCAATTGCTTGGCGATCGATTCGGCAACGATATTGGCGTCCAGCTCCGGCTTTCGGATTTCAATGATATTGATTTGCACATCCTTTCCGGTCAGCTTTTTCAACTCCTCGCGGATGCGGTCGACTTCCTGACCTCCCTTACCGATAATGATGCCGGGACGGGAAGTATGGATGGTGATGGTGATGCGCTTGAGGGTGCGCTCGATGACGATTCGGGCAATACCTCCCTTGTGCACGCGTGCTTGCAGGTAGTTGCGAATCTGCTCGTCTTCCACCACCTTACTGGCGTAATCATTTCCGCCAAACCAGTTGGATTCCCAACCGCGGATGATGCCTAAGCGATTACCAATTGGATTTGTCTTCTGACCCATATCTATGGTGTAATTATTTTATGATTGCTTTTGATCTTCCTCTTGTTCTTGCGTGTCCAGCTCTTCGGCTTCCACCAGATCATCGACTTCTTCTTCTTCTTCAACTTCGTCCTCTTGTTCCAGTGGAATCTGATTTTCCACGATGATGGTGACGTGGTTGGTCCGCTTGCGGATGCGGTGGGCCCGGCCGTGCGGGGCGGGTCGAAAACGCTTCAGCATAGAACCTTCATCAACCATTATGGTGGTGATTTCCAGCTCGTAGTCATCGGCGTTTTCCGCGCCGTTGAGTTTGTATTCCCAGTTGGCGATGGCGCTGATGACGACTTTTTCCAGCCATCCGGCGGCTTCCTTCTTGGTAAAGCGAAGGATATCCAGCGCTTCGTCTATGTTTTTGCCCCGGATCAAATCGGCCACCAGTCGCATCTTGCGGGCGGACATCGGGACATTCTTGAGTTTAGCTACTGCTTCCATCTTAAATTCGCTTGTTTTGGGGCAACCATTGGGGCTGCCCGCTCAGCTGTGTCTTAATTGATTATCTTCTCCGGTTGCCGGCGTGGCCCTTGAAACTGCGCGTGGGCGCAAACTCCCCCAGCTTGTGGCCAACCATATTCTCGGTTACGTATACCGGAACGAAGGTCTTCCCATTGTGGACGGCGATGGTCAGGCCCACCATATCGGGAACGATCATTGAAGAACGCGACCAGGTCTTGATGACCGACTTTTTCTTCGACTCTTGCGCCTTGAGCACCTTATCGTACAACTTGTAATAAACGTAAGGTCCTTTTTTGAGTGATCTAGGCATCGATAAACGATTTATGCGTTAGGCTGCCGGGCAGCCCCTTTTTAATGAATTATCCTTTCTTTTTCTTGCGCCGCGAAACGATCAGGCGGTTCGACTTTTTCTTCGGATCGCGTGTTTTCTGGCCTTTGGCCATGATGCCTCCGCGGGAACGCGGGTGCCCACCCGAGGCGCGCCCTTCGCCACCACCCATGGGGTGATCGATCGGGTTCATTGCTACGCCGCGGGTGCGCGGCCGGCGACCGAGCCAGCGCTTGCGCCCGGCCTTGCCGAGAATGCGCAGACCGTGATCGGGGTTGGAGGTCGTTCCGATGGTTGCTTTGCAGCTTTGCAGTACGCGACGCACCTCACCCGACGGCATTTTGAGGATGGCGTATTTGCCTTCCCTGCCGACCAGGATAGCGTAAGTACCGGCGCTGCGGGCGATAGTGGCCCCCTTGCCGGGATACATTTCAATGGCGTGGATCGTGGAGCCCAAGGGGATATCCCGCAGGTAGAGCGCGTTGCCCGTTCGAGGGGAAGCCCCTTCTCCCGATACGACTGTTTCGCCGACTTTGAGCTTATCGGGGGCAATGATGTAGCGTTTCTCTCCGTCTTGGTACTCCAACAGGGCGATGAAAGCCGAACGGTTGGGATCGTATTCGATGGTTTGCACCTTAGCGTTTACACCGTCTTTGTCACGCTTGAAATCGATGATGCGATAGCGGCGCTTGTGACCACCACCCCGGTAACGAACGGTCATCCGCCCCACGCGGTTGCGACCGCCTTTCTTTTTGATGGGTTCCAGCAGGCTCTTCTCGGGTTTATCCGTGGTTACCTCGGCGAAGGTGTTCGCCATGCGGTAGCGAGAGCCTGGAGTAACGGGTTTATATTTTTTAACTGGCATTCCTGTCGAATTTTTGATTCAAGAGCTTCGATTAAATGTCACCGAAAAAGTCGATTTCGTCATCATCGGCCAGTGTGACCACCGCCTTTTTGTAAGCCGGCGCCTGCCCGCGGATGAAGCCGGAACGGGTGGTGCGGTTTTTCGCCTTACCCGGCATCACCATGGTGTTGACCGCCTCCACGGTGACGTTGTAGATTTCCTCGACGGCTTTTTTGATTTCGACCTTGTTGGCCTTTCTGCTGACGATAAAGCTGTATTGGTTGAGCTCTTCGGAAAGCGTTTCCGCTTTTTCCGTCACCATGGGCCGTAGAAGTATTTGTTTAGCCATTTTCTTATCGCTTTTATAGGATGGATGACCTTACCGCTCGGCCAGTCACACCAAATTAGCTTTGAGCTTTTCGATCGCTCCTTCGGAAAAAAGGATTTTACCTCCGTCCAGAATCTGATACGTATTAAGATCCGACACCTGCACGACCTGGGAATTTTTCAGATTGCGACCGGAAAGGAATACTTCCCGTTCGTATTCGGAAGTCACCAGGGTGGACTTGACGCCCGACAGTTCGAAGTTGCGCAGGATAGACAGGTATTCCCGCGTTTTGGGCGAATCAAAAGAAAAATCTTCCACGACCAGGATGTCGCCATTACCCGCTTTACTGGATAGTGCGGACTTGCGCGCCAGGCGGCGGGTTTTTTTATTGAGGTGGAAGCGGTAGTCGCGCGGGCGGGGGCCGAAGATGCGTCCTCCTCCGCGGAAGATGGGGTTTTTGATATCCCCGAAGCGAGCCGTACCCGTTCCCTTCTGCCGCTTGATCTTTTTGGTGGAGCCGGTGATTTCGTTGCGTTCTTTGGCTTTATGCGTGCCTTGCCGCTGGCTGGCCTGATAGTGCTTGACGGCCAAATACACCGCGTGTTCGTTTGGCTCGATGCCAAAAATGTTATCCGGTAGCTCTACCGTCCGGCCCGTCTTTTCTCCTTGAATATTCAGAACTTCGACTTTCATTTGCCTTTACTTTTCAATGATTACGAAAGCACCCTTATGGCCGGGGATCGCCCCCTTGATCACGATTAGGTTTTTTTCCGGCAGCACGCGAAGCACGCTAAGGTTTTTGATCTTGACGCGGCCGTTACCCGTGCGGCCGGCCATCCGCATGCCCTTAAATACGCGGGAGGGGTCGGAAGCCGCTCCAATGGAGCCGGGCGCGCGCTGGCGGTTATGCTGGCCGTGGGTGGCGTCGTTCACCCCACTGAATCCGTGGCGCTTGACGACCCCCTGAAATCCTTTACCTTTGGAAGTACCGATCGCATTGATGATATCGCCTTCGGTAAAAATTTCATCGACCTTGACCAGGTCTCCGATCTTTTTTTCGGCGATATCGAAATCGCGAAATTCTATTACCTTTTGCTTAGGACCGGTTTTGGCTTTTTCGAAATGCCCCAGGAGAGCTTTGGAGGTATTTTTTGCCTTTGCTTCACCGAAACCGAGCTGTACGGCGGAATATCCGTCGGTGTCTTCGTCGAACACCTGGGTCACCACGCAAGGGCCCGCCTCGATAACGGTGCAGGAAATATTGCGACCCTCATCGTCAAAGACGCTGGTCATACCAATCTTTTTACCGATTAGTCCGTTCATCAGAATCCAATTTTTAGCAGTCGTTTCGAGATACGCCGGTGAAGCGGTTGTAAAAACCGAATAGACCCGGTCGATGGTCCGGATCTTTTTTTGGCATTTCCCTTTAACCCGCCAAGGGGAGTAAAACGAGCTAGCTAGCGTTTTTTACGTCAATTTAACTTGGATATCCACGCCACTCGGCAATTCCAGTTTGGACAGGGCGTCGACTGTCTTCTGGGTGGGCGTATAAATCTCAATGAGGCGCTTGTGGGTGCGCAACTGGAACTGCTCACGAGCTTTTTTGTTAACGTGCGGCGAACGGAGCACGGTAAACACTTTCTTCTCGGTGGGCAGCGGAATCGGACCAGTTACGACAGCACCACTATTGCGTACTGTCTTGACGATTTTCTCCGTCGACTTGTCGACCAGGTTGTGGTCATAGGAACGGAGCTTA
Source organism: uncultured Saprospiraceae bacterium (assembly GCA_964458135.1). GTDB lineage: Bacteria > Bacteroidota > Bacteroidia > Chitinophagales > Saprospiraceae > CAYWHT01. The sequence continues at coordinate 7,986 of CAYWHT010000044.1, forward strand.
ATGCGAATTTTTTGATTCATGCCGCTTATTCGTTAAAAATATAGGATGGGGGGCGTCTTTACGCCCCCCGGAATAAGGTCTCAGTCTTTCTTTACACGTTAACTTCCCCTTTGGCTTTCTCGATGATCTCTTTGGCTACCCCGGAAGGCGCCTCGGCGAAGTGCGAGAATTCCATGGTGGAGTTGGCCCGTCCGGAAGTGATGGTGCGCAAGGTCGTTACGTAGCCAAACATTTCGGACAAGGGCACGTCGGCTTTAATTGAAACGGCGCCTCCGGCGCGGGGATCTTGTCCTTTGGGCAAGCCGCGGCGGCGGTTGAGGTCACCGATAACGGTTCCCACGAATTCTTCGGGGGTAACCACCTCCAGTTTCATGATCGGTTCCATGATCACCGGCTTGCATTTGGGCGCCGCCACCTTAAATCCGTCTTTAGCGGCCAGTTCAAAAGCAATTGGTTTCGAGTCAACGGGGTGCATAGAACCGTCGTATACGCGCACCTTCATACTATCGATGGCGTAACCGGCCAGGATCCCATTGTCCATCATGGCCTTAAATCCGTCAACAATGGGCTTCTGGTAGTTCTTATCGATAGAGCCGCCCACGATATCCCATACGAATTGCAGGCGCGTCTTGCCGGACTTGTACTCTTCGCTTTCCAGGAATTCTTCGTCGGCCGGGCCGAGCTCGAATTCCATATCGGCGAACAGACCGGAACCACCGGTTTGCTTTTTGAGGCGTTCGCGGTGGGCTACCGTTTCGTTGAGCGCTTCTTTGTAGTTGACTTGGGGTTGACCCTGGTTGCATTCCACCTTGAATTCCCGCTTGAGGCGATCGACGATGATTTCGAGGTGGAGTTCGCCCATTCCGCTAATCACGGTCTGGTTGGTTTCTTCATCGTACTTTACGCGGAAGGTGGGGTCTTCTTCGGCCAGTTTGGCCAGAGCCATGCCCAATTTATCGAGATCCTTCTGGGATTTGGGCTCTACCGCCACGCCGATTACCGGCTCGGGGAAGGTCATGCTTTCCAGGAGGATCGGGTTTTTCTCTTCGCAGATGGTGTCGCCGGTCTTTAGATCTTTGAAACCGACGGCGGCGGCGATGTCTCCGGCTTCTACGCGGTCAACCGCGTTTTGCTGTTTGGAGTGCATCTGGTAAAGACGCGAGATACGCTCTTTTTTGCCGGTGCGCGTATTGAGCACGTAGGAACCAGCGTTAAGCGCGCCGGAATACACGCGGAAAAACGCCAGGCGGCCTACGTAGGGATCGGTCGCGATTTTGAAGGCCAGTGCGGCGAAAGGCTCTTCGATATCGGGACGGCGCTTTTCCATTTGATCCGTTTTCGGGTTGATGCCTTCGATGGCGTCCACGTCGATGGGCGCCGGCATAAAGGCGCATACCGAATCGAGTACAGCTTGCACGCCTTTGTTTTTGAAGGCCGAGCCACACAACATCGGCGTAATGCTCATATCAAGCACGGCGGCGCGGATGGCGGCGCGGATTTCTTCGGCGGAGATGGAATTGGGATCTTCAAAGAACTTTTCCATGAGGCTTTCGTCGTATTCGGCGACGGCCTCGAGCAGCTTTTCCCGGTATTCCATTACCGTATCCTGCAGGTCTTCGGGAATGGGAACGGTTTCGAAAGTCATCCCCATGTCGTGCTCGTTCCAGATACGGGCTTCGTTATTGATCAGGTCGACAACGCCCTGGAAGTTTTCTTCGGCTCCGATAGGCACCTGCAAGGGCACGGCGTTAGCGCCCAATTTTTCGCGAACGTCTTCCACGACGCGGAAGAAATCGGCGCCCGAGCGGTCCATCTTATTGACGAAACCGATGCGCGGCACCTTGTAGCGATCGGCCTGACGCCAGACGGTTTCGGATTGTGGCTCCACGCCGGAAACTGCGCAGAACAAGGCGACCACACCGTCGAGCACCCGCAGGGAACGCTCTACCTCTACGGTAAAGTCCACGTGACCCGGAGTATCGATGATATTAATGGTATAGCCTTCATCCTTCCACTTCCAGTGGGTTTTGGTTGCAGCGGAGGTAATAGTAATTCCCCGCTCCTGTTCCTGTTCCATCCAGTCCATGACGGCGGCGCCTTCGTGCACTTCGCCAATTTTGTGACTGATGCCGGTGTAGAAGAGGATACGTTCTGTCGTCGTGGTCTTACCGGCATCAATGTGCGCAGCGATACCGATATTTCTAGTGTACTTGAGATCTTTTTTTGCCATGACTACTCCTCAGAGGAATTTTGAATTATGAATTAAGCCTGATTACACTCTAAAGTGGGCAAACGCGCGGTTGGATTCCGCCATGCGGTGGGTATCTTCCTTCCGCTTAACTGCTCCACCTTCCCCTTTGCTGGCGGCCAAAATTTCGGCGGCTAGCTTGTCGGCCATCCCGCGGCCGCTGCGTTGGCGCGCGAATTTGATCAGCCACTTCATTCCGATCGACATTTTGCGCCGGGCGCGAATTTCCGTAGGAATCTGGAAAGTCGCGCCTCCGATGCGGCGGCTACGAACCTCCACCTGGGGCATGGCGTTATTGAGCGCCTTTTTCCACACAGCGTGTTCATCCTGCTCAGAACGCTCTTTGATAATATCCATGGCCTGGTAAAACACCTTATAGGCCGTTCCCTTTTTCCCCTTCAACATCAGGTTGTTGACGAATTGAGTGACCAGCTGATCCTTGTAACGGGGATCCGGCTGAATGATTCTGAGCTTTGGCTTTCTTTTTCTCATCCATTAGCGGTTTCGAACGTGAAACATAACTTATTTCTTAGGCCGCTTAGTTCCGTATTTGGAGCGACTTTGCAAACGGTCGTTGACACCGGCCGTATCCAGGGCGCCGCGAACAACCGTGTAGCGCACTCCCGGCAGGTCTTTTACCCGCCCTCCGCGTACGAGGACGATCGAGTGCTCCTGAAGGTTGTGCCCCTCTCCGGGGATGTAGGCGATGACCTCAATGCCATTGGTCAGACGCACCTTGGCAACTTTTCGCAGGGCGGAGTTCGGCTTCTTGGGCGTCGTCGTATACACCCGCGTGCATACCCCCCGCTTTTGCGGGCAACGGTCCAGCGCACGCGACTTGCTCTTTAGCTCAATTTGCTTTCTGCCCTTACGAACCAGTTGGTTTATGGTTGGCATGCGATTTCTATTTCGAAAAATGAATATGAATAAGCTGTTCTCGAGATGTCAAAATGGCATCCCTCTTTCAAAAGCGATTGCAAAGGTAGAAGTTTTTGTCTGAAAAAACAAAGGGCGGCTTTGAAAAAGCCTTGAGACCCAAAAAAATCCGCCCTGACAGTTTTCCGCCTGCGTAAGGGAGCGGCAGAAGCGTTTTTCGCATTACTTATGCTGCGGGCGCTAAACGAGGGAGCATTTTCGAGCGGCGCGCAATTTCCGGGATTTTTGTTGTTTTGCAACCGAGTTATAATAACACACCCATCCTATGGAAGTTCAATACAGCACCTTAGAGTACCGGGGTCGTTTTACCTTGCGCAATGCCGAGGTAGACGCCCGGCGCCGGGCTACCATTCCCGCCCTGACCCGCATCATGCAGGAAGCCGCCATGCAAAACGTCATTCAACTCAAGTTGTCGGTATGGGATTTGGAAAGCCATAACCTTTCCTGGGTGCTGCTTCATCAAACGCTGGAAATCGAACGCCTGCCCCGGTTAGGACAAAACATTGAGGTAATTACCTATCCGGCGGGATTTGCAAAGCTATTTACCTATCGCGACTTCCGCATCCTCGACGAAAAAGGAGAACCGATTGCCCACGCCGCCACCGCCTGGATGCTCATGGACACCGAGACGCGCCGCATGCGCTCCATCCCCGACTTCATTCTGGACTTTCGAACCGAAATGCCCAAATCCGACCGCTGTCTGCCCCGCCCTTCCCGCCGGGTTCCGCGCCTCGACCATCCGCGTCCCGCAGCCTATGTTACCGTGCACTACCACGATCTGGACTTTAACCATCACCTTAGTAACACGCTATATATTCAGTGGATGATGGATATACTTCCACCCCGCCTTCTGGAGGAGGGTCATTTGCAAAAACTCGACCTCCATTTCCGGGGGGAAGGTCGCTGGGGGCAAAACTTGCGGGTGGAATGGCAGCCGGTTTCCGAACGGGAATTTTTACACCGGCTGGTGCGGGTGTTGGATGAGAAGGAGATTGGGGTGGCGCGAACGGTTTGGGAGTGAGGTATGGATGAGTCAGGCCTGGCGGCCCGACTGGGTGGATGTGGATAGGACGAGACTATTCAAATAACTGGGTCACCGGATTCGCGACTCCTTGACTGCGGGGGTGCTTAAAACTTAAACACGCTTTCATGCATTGGTGCTCAGCCGTTCTCCGCCTGTGTATACGTTACATCGCTCTCCGCGCAGGAAGCCTACCAGGGTCATTCCCGCCTCATCGGCCAGGGAGACGGCGAGACTGGAAGCGGCGCCTACGGCCGCCAGGAAGGGGATGCCCGCCATCAGGGCCTTTTGCGCCAGTTCGAAGCTCGTGCGGCTACTGAGTAGGGTCAGATAATCTGAAAGGGGAATGAGCCTTCGTTGCAGGGCGGCGCCGATTAGTTTATCGAGGGCGTTGTGGCGGCCGATATCTTCGCGCAGGAGAATTAATTCGCCCCGGGCGTCGAAGAGGCCGGCCGCGTGGAGGCCGCCGGTTTGTTCGAAGCCGCTTTGTTGCTCTCGCATGCGTTGGGGAAGGTCGTATAGCTGCCGGCACGACCAGAGCGGGCGTTTCTTGGGTAAGAGGAAAACCGGATCGCCTTCCAGCCCTTCCAGAGAGGATTTGCCGCAAATGCCGCAGCTGGAATTGGCCGCAAAACGCCGGTCGAGTCGCTCCAGGCGGGGTTCGAAGTCGAAGCGGCTCTCCAATAGCAATACCCTGGCCTCGGGAGCATGCCGAACGGATTGTATCTGATCCGCCCGGCTGATGATGCCTTCACTGAATAACAAACCAAACGCCAGGTCTGCATCCTGGCCGGGCGTGCGCATTGTCAAGGTGATGTTTTCCTGCCGCCTCCGGCTTTGCGAACCGTAGCGCAACCGAATTTCGAGTGGCTCCTCCACGGCTACCCAATCCCGCCCGCCCAGACGCTCTTTGGATCGAATACACTCCACCGCCAGTTGGGTTTTTTGTGTCATGATGCAATGGGGTTTTTTTTTTACCCCATGCGGGTTTAGTAGTTGGGCGCCCAAT
>CAYWHT010000045.1:0-13167 GCA_964458135.1 uncultured Saprospiraceae bacterium
CCAACAACCGGGTCACCTGATTCGCAACCCCTTGATTGTGAGGGCGAAATTAAACCTTGAACACGCCCTGCGGGTGGCTTCCGGCATCACCCCGCTATCCAACTCAAGCCATATCCCCCCACTAAAAGCGCCGAATACCCGCCCAGCCACTTCAAATCCGTATACGCTCCCGGCCCAATCCCGTACTTCCGGTAGAGATAAGCCGCCTGAATAATTTTTTCCAGCAGGTGGGCCAATACTGTGCCCAGCGCCACCCCAACCAGGCCCAACCACGGGATGAATAGCGCACTCAGCAGTACGTTGGCGGCCAGTTCGATCAGGGAAATATACAAAACGGAGCGATTTTGTTGCAAGCCCACCAACACGGTGCGGGAGAAGACGAGGCGCGAGAGGATGATGAGTAAAAAAGTATTGAATACCGGCGCACTGGCCCGAAATTCCGGATTGAAGACGCGGCCGAACAGCCAGTCACTACTCAGCAGCAAGAGAATAGAAATGGGAAACAGCCAGTGCAACAGGTTGCGGGATTTGCGGCGCAATTCGGGAAGCGCGGCGCGTACGTCCTCCGCTACTTTGGGCAGCAGGGCGGAACTCAACGCGCCGGCCAGGGCCATCGCCAACGGTAGTTCGCGCGCGCCGTAGCGGAAAATGGCGAATTGCCGCTCGTCGCCACCGTAGAAGTAGTTGACCAGCCAATTGTCAAAGGTATAGTTGAAACCGCCGACGAGGGCGTAAGCCAAAATCGGCAACGAAAGGGTCAACCAGCGCGATGCGAGCCCACGATCCCACCCCCAACGGCCACGACGAAAGACGAAGGTAAGCAGCCAGACATGCCGCAAAAAGGCTAAGCCCACTAAACCGACAATACTCCAGCGCAACCCCCAGCCCAACAAGACGGGCGAGAGCACCACCAGCACCTGACCGCCCCAGGAAAAAAATCCCCACCCCAGAATGGCCACCGGGCGCTCCCGGAGCACGTAATAATTTTCCAGCAGGCTAGCCGGATAATGCAAAAGGAGAAACAGCAAAAAAGGACCCCAGTACTCGATCTCCGGCTGCCCCGTCAAAAACATTAAAACCGGTGCCCGCCCGTACCAGAGCACGGCCGCCAACACCAGGGAGATCAGCAGAAAAACCAGGTAAGCCTGAGTCCACAGGAGGCGCTGGGCCGACCTGGACTGCAGGGGGTGGTACGTCAGTAAACCCTGCACCAAACCGGATACCCAGAAAAAACTTGCCGCATAGCTCAGGTAAAAGAGCATCTCATAGACACCGATCTCGGCGGTGCTCAGCCGGCTTTTGGCAAAGACGATGGCGATGATGATGGCCGCTCCTTGCCGAAAGAGCTGAAAAAGCTGCAGGGCCCGCACCGTGGAGAGGTGGCGGAGAAAACGCCGGATTGCGGAAAAGGCCATCAAGCTCCGGTGGGGTAATGGGTAGTGAAATACAAACCAGTTCTAAGCCGATACGAGGTCATATTCTTTTTCCTGGAAAACGACACCGTAATCTTTAAGTTCTTCCAACACGGGTTCGTACACCTCCTTTACTACCGGTATATTGACCCCTTTAGAGCGCACCCTGCGTTCCATCACCAATTTGACAAAGATGCCCATCGGTAAGCCGACCATTTTGGCCATGGCGGTATTGTGGGTGTTCTCCCCTTCCATAACCAGCGTGGAATCCAGTTGCTTGTCCTGGCCGTTCAGCTCGTATTCAAATTCGTGGTGCATGATGATCCTATCGCGGTCGGTCTCTTTGAGTTGCCATTTGGCGCGCAATACGTCCTCCAGGATGAAGGCCGGAGTAGCATTTGGAAGTTGAATGCGCTTTTTGCGGAAGAGGCCCAGCCATTCCAGTTTTTGCATGACCGGAGAGTCGGCGGCTTCCCCCAGCAAATTGGCGACCCGGTCTTTGACGGAGCCCCCAACCGTATCGGGGCTCAGATAGGCCTCCATGAGTTCGTGGTAGGTCAGTTTTTCGGAATCGAGAATGGGATAGGAGCCGTCAGTCAGCCCGATCTGCACCAACGCGTTCCAGGCGTCGCAAAAGCCGCGGTAGCGCAGGGTGCCGCGCATGATGTTGGGGATGCCGCCGAGGCCATAAACTTCGCGGTACAACAGAGAGTCGCGATTGGCGTAAACTGCGAATTCTCCCAGACCGGGAAGCTCCACTACCCGGTACTCTTTGAAGAGGCGGTTGTAGGGGATATATTTGAACTTGCCGTTTTCGAGATACTGAGCGGTTCCCTGCCCGGACAGCACCACGTTACGCGGGTTCCAGGTAAATTTATAGTGCCAGGGATTATCGTCGGACTGGGGAGTGATTAAACCACCGGTATAGGATCGGAAGGCTTTGATCTTGCCGCCCTTGTCTTTAATCTCATCGATTTTTTGCATGGCCGACATGTGGTCAATACCCGGATCAAGGCCCATTTCCCCCATGAAGATGAGCTCGCGGTTGCGGGCTTCATCGCCGAGCCGCCACATTTCCTGGTTGACGTAGGAGGCCGTAATCAGGTGCTTTTTGAGCTTAATGCAGTCTTGGGCCACTTCGAGATGCAGGTGAGCCGGCAGCAAGGAAACAACGACGTCGGCGCGACCAATCATCTCCCTTCTGTCATTCGTTTTCATAACATCCAGCCAGGCGGCCCTACCTTGGGGATGATCATTGACCTTGCGGCGCGCCAGCTCGGGATCGGAATCCCCGACCGTGACGAACCAGCCGTGATCTGCGGCCTTTTCCAGAACATAATCGATCAGGGCCGTAGCTGACCGGCCGGCGCCGATAATTAAAATGTTGTTCATGACGGCAAGCTATTGTTTATCAATGATTTAACTCGGATATACACCTTAGAAGGCGACCCGATGGGCGCAATATAAAAAATTTTAAACCTCAACGGATGCAACCTTTCTTACATCCATACATCAGAACCCATTGACTATGCCCAAGCGATCTTTTTCGTTTACCTATCAGGAATATCGGCGGCCCGAAGAGCTGCCCCAAGCCGCCCGTGTCTTATTGGAAGCAGCCGGGCGCGCACTGCACCGGGCCTATGCGCCCTATTCTTCTTTCAAGGTGGGCGCGGCGGTTCTTTTGAAGAACGGAGAGATCATATGGGCGGGCAATCAGGAAAATGCCGCCTATCCCATGTGTTTGTGCGCGGAACGGGTGGTGCTGGGCCAGGCCCACGCCGCCTTTCCGCAAGTACCGGTCACGAGTATGGCTATTACCTGTCAAGCTATGGAGGAAACGCTGACGACCCCCATTACGCCCTGCGGCGCTTGCCGTCAGGTCATCCACGAGTCTGAAAGGCGTTTCAACCATCCCATAGAGTTGATTATGAGGGGGGAAGCAGGACCCGTTATGGTATTGGAGCGTAGCGAGTTTTTACTGCCTTTCGCTTTTGGGTAGCGCCCAAAACGGGAAAACTTTCAGGATTTTCTGACCACGCGGCCTACGTGCACCTGATGGCTGCCATTCTGACGGTCCCGGAAGTAGCGTTCCAGGGAGAAGGTCGTGGAACTAAAAGCAATTTCATTCCAGGGAATTTCCGCTTCGTGAAACAATTGTACTTCCAGGCTTTCCTCACCGGCGCGGAAGTCCAGGCTGTTTAACCGGGCCAGAAAATGGATGTACACCTGATTGATGTGGGGCAGGCTGAATATGGCGTGTACGTGCTGAACCGTCACCTCCGCCAGCGCTTCTTCCCATACTTCCCGGATAGCCCCCTGCTCTACCGTTTCACCGTTTTCGAGGAAGCCGCCCGGCACATTCCAGTAGCCGAGCCGCGGTTCTATGGCCCTGCGACACAGCAAAACCTGCTCCTCCCAGATCGGCAGGCAACCCGTTACAATTTTCGGGTTGGTGTAGTGAATGGCGCCACACCCGGCGCAAACGTAGCGGGCTCGGTTATCCCCTTCGGGCACGGTAAAAGACAGTTCTGCGGATCCGCAATGGCTACAATAGTTCATGAAAATCGTGCTGATCGGTTCTCGTTAAAGCTATGGATTCGATTGACGTTCGTAGCGTACGCGTTGAAGGATGGCGTCCCCGAAGATGCTAAGCCCGGAATTCAACACCACTAGCGCCAGGGCGCCGTAAAGCACCCAGTTTAGGGTGTTGGCCCCACCGTACTTTGTCAATGCCGCATCTGCGACCAGGCAGGCGCCGAAGCCCACCAGGACCAATCCCACGGGCGCTTGAATCAACCAACGTCGGTAGTATTTATTTTTCATGTTTCGCTAAAAATGATTCTGCTTTTTTGAGATCTTCGGGCGTATCGACGCCCAGGGTATCGGTTTCGGTCACTTCTACGCGAATGGCGAACCCCGCTTCCAGCCAACGCAGTTGTTCCAGCGACTCGGCCTCTTCGTATTTGGACACGGGCAGCTGGGTAACCGCCAACAATACCGGGCGGCGATAGGCGTATAGCCCTAAATGTTTGTAAAACAATCCACTTCCCGGCCATTGTTCGGGCGCCAGGCGCCGAAGGTGTGGAACCGGGCTGCGGCTAAAATACATGGCCCGCCCCTTTGTATCAAAGACCACTTTTACCTTGTTGGGATCGAATGGGTCCTCTGCCTCATCCATCCGCTTGGCGAGGGTGACGATGTCACCTGCCGCTTCGTCTTGAAAGGGGCGAATGACGGCGTCGATTTGCCGGGGATCGATAAAAGGTTCGTCACCCTGGATATTTACCAATACATTTGCCCCGCTAAATTGTTTGGCCGCTTCCGCACAGCGATCCGTACCGCTCTGGTGGGCGGAGCTGGTCAGCATTACCTGGCCGTGAAAGGAACGTACGTGTTGGGCAATGCGTTGATCATCAGTAGCCACCCAAACATCATCGAGTAGGTCGGCTTGCAAGGCTCGTCGGTATACGCGTTCCAGCATGGTCCGGTTTCCGATATAGGCCAGCGGTTTGCCGGGAAAACGGGAAGATGCATAACGGGCAGGTATGATACCTATAGATTTCATATTTTTATGATAGTAAAAAATTCGGGCATGATGGGCAGGCGAGGGCTCCACTTATTGTGTTGGGGAATTTTTTTTCCGGTTAGCACCCTGATGGCAACCGGTGACAGCCTACGCTATCTTACTCCCCAAGATACGATATTTCTGCAGACCGGCGCTTACAACCAAAAGATCTTCCGCCACGAAATCGAGCGCAAACAAACGCTTTTTTCGCTAGCTAAATTTTACGGATTGTCAGTAGAAGAACTCTATCTCTATAATCCGGGATTGAAAGATCGTGTCGTCCAGGTCGGCGATCCCATCAGCATCCCCATCCCCAATCGGGCCATTATCCGTTATCTGAGCCCGCAACGGAACCGCGGGCCTTACGTACCGGTATATTATGTAGTAAAAAAAGGCGATACTATGTACCGGATCGCCAAGCATTTTTTCCGCATGCCGATGGATACCCTCATGGCGCGGGCGGGCATGCAAACCTACGATCTCAGCGTGGGGCAACGGCTCCACGTTGGCTGGATGAGCATGAACGGCATTCCGGAAAGCTACCGGCAGTTCAAAGGCGGCCCGTTGGCCCGCCGCAACCACGCCATGCGCCAGGTATTTTTACGCGAAAGCAAGGGCCGGCGGCTTCGCAACGCCCAGGGCGCAGCCTACTGGGAAAAAGATAGTGACGAAGACTCGGATCTCTACGCCCTGCACCGCAAGGCAAAGATCAACAGCGTCATCGAAGTGCGCAACCCCATGAATAACCGCAACGTATACGTCAAAGTCATCGGCCGTATTCCGGACACCAACTTCCGCGATGAAGTGGTTGTGGTGCTTTCTCCGCTGTCGGCCAAATTACTCGGCGCGGTGGATCCCCGGTTCTTCGTCAGGGTGAAGTATTTTCGTTGATTTTAGTGCTTAGAGGCTTCGTAGTTGAAGGTATCCTGGAAAAGAACGCCTAAGAAAAATAAAACCAAAAAAACATAGCGATGCATTACCACAAAGACATTTTACAAACCATCGGCAATACGCCGATGGTGCAACTGCACAAGGTCGTAGCCGAAATACCGGCCCTCGTCCTTATGAAGGTGGAAACCTTCAACCCGGGGCACTCCATCAAGGACCGCATGGCCCTGAAAATGCTGGAAGACGCCGAAGCCCGTGGCGACCTCAAGCCCGGCGGCACCATTATCGAATGCACTTCGGGCAATACGGGCATGGGGCTGGCCATTGCCGGCGCCGTTAAGGGATACAAATGCATATTTACGACCAGCGACAAACAGTCGAAGGAAAAAATCGATTTGCTCAAGGCCGTTGGCGGCGAAGTGATCGTCTGCCCGACCAATGTGGCGCCCGATGATCCCCGCTCCTATTACAGCGTAGCGCGCCGCCTGAGTACCGAAATTCCCAATTCCTACTGGTTTAACCAATACGACAACCTTTCCAACCGGCAGGCGCACTACGAGACGACCGGCCCCGAAATCTGGCGGCAAACCGAGGGAAAGATCACCCACCTCGTCGTGGGCGTGGGCACCGGCGGCACCGTCTCCGGTACGGGTAAATATTTGAAAGAACGGAATCCCAAGCTCAAAGTTTGGGGCATCGACACCTACGGCTCAGTCTTCAAAAAATACCACGAAACCGGCGAATTCGACGAAAAGGAAATTTATCCCTACATCACCGAAGGCATCGGCGAAGATATCCTGCCCAAAAACGTGGACTTTTCGGTGATCGACCTCTTCGAGAAAGTCACCGACAAAGACGGCGCCCTCATGGCCCGCCGCCTGGCGCGGGAAGAAGGCATCCTGCTGGGCTATTCCGCCGGCTCGGCGGTGGCCGGGCTTAACCAGTTGCGGGACCAGCTGACCGAAGACGACGTAGTCGTCGTCGTCATCCACGACCACGGCAGCCGCTACGTCGGCAAGATCTACAACGACGATTGGATGCGCCAGCGCGGCTTCCTCCAATCCGAACTCATCGTTAAAGACGTCATCGAGCGCAAGCACGATAAGCGCTTCCTCTCGGCCCAATACGACCAAAGCCTCGAAGAAGTCTTGGAGAACATGAAATCCAACGACATTTCGCAGATGCCGGTGATGCAAAATGGAGAAATCGTCGGTTCGGTAACTGAAAGCACCGTACTGAGCTACCTGCTGGAACACCACGGCAACGGCGCCAACGGTCACCAGATAAACGCCATCATGAGCCCGCCATTCCCCGTAGTCGAAGAAGATTTGCCCTTCAGCCAACTGGGAAAATACATTAGCCGGGACAACCCCGCCGTCATCGCCAAGGATAAAGCCGGTATTTTACATATCCTGACGAACTATGATATTCTGCAGGCGATGTGATGGTGGTGGTAGTGACGGGCTATTGGTCCTTGCCTGCCTGGCCGCTGGTTTGTAGCCCACCAACCCAAAATTTATGAATTCTGACTTGTCGGACGTTAGAACAATTCCACCTGCCGGTTAACGGCCTCCGCGGCCTCGGGCTGGGCGGTTTGCCTTTGGGTATCCGCAGGGAGGATGCGTTTGATGAGGCGCAAGCGGTGGGTATAGCGTTTTAGGGCTCTGTTGAAAATACCGTAATGATCAAGCGCGTCGATGCGTACTTGCCCGTAGGCGTGGATGATGCTGGCATCGGGCAGGATGATGCCGGTATGGGTAATCCGGCCCGCTTTATTTTCAAAAAAAGCCAGATCGCCGGCTTGGGATTGCTCGACAAAATCTACCGCCTTGCCCTGGTACAATTGCTCTCCAGCTTCGCGCGGGAAGCGGTAGCCGGCAATTTTGAACGCCAATTGGGTGAAGCCGGCGCTATCGATGCCCATGGGCGATCGACCGCCCCACTGAAAGGGAGCGTATAGCAAACGGCGGGCGATTTTGATGACGAATTCGGCGGAAGCCCGGATGTCATCGGGAAAAACGGCCTGTCCACTGTACTGAAAAGCCGTATCGCCAATATAGAAGCGCATGCCGTCAAAGTTGGGCAGCTGGGCGCCAAGGGTAATGGGTAGGCAATGATCGTTGGCCATTACCGGTTGCACGACCTCCAAATTATAAGCAAAGCGATGGGTGTAACGCTCAAACTCGGAAGGCGTAATAAATTGAATCTGCTTGGAATCCACCCAGCCTACGTAATGATCGTTATGGCAGCAGACTTTCGTCCACTGCCGGCCCTGCCGATCCATAACTTCAAACAGCTCTCCGAATAAAAGCTGGGAAGATTGTTCACTGCTGTGATTGGGACCAGTGCGCAGCGGAACGACACCTAAAGGGCAGATTCCATATGACATATACATTACATTAGTAGGCGATGGCGCAGCTCGATTCCAGCCGCGAAATATTCAAAAATAATAATTTCTAACAAAGTCCGTTGACTCTTATATTAACGTACTTTTGGATCAACCACCCCTTAATTGTTCCTATGAAGCGAATCTTCGCGTGTTTGACTTTCCTGCTTCTGTTAGCGGGGCAATCATTATGGGCTCAAGCCCCCCAGTACAGCCAGTTTTACGCGGCGCCGACGACTTTTAACCCCGCCCTAACGGGCGCCTTCAACGGCCGATATCGCCTGGCGCTCATCTACCGCGATCAGTGGCGCAACGCCCTCGAAGATCCCAACAGCACCTACGCCGCCGCCGTGGATCTACGCATCCCCATGCGGCTTAATCGCAATCAGCGCACCGATGATGCTTTGGGCGTAGGCTTGATTTTCAATAGCGACAAGTTTGCCACCGTCGGCTTTTCCAACAACCAAATCGGCGTATCGGCGGCTTACCATAAAGCCCTGAGTCCTTTGGGCGACCAGTTTCTCACCCTGGGGGTGCAGTTTAGTGTGAATCAACGCAATTTCAACTTCGAAAACATCACTTTCGAAGATCAGTTTAACGGATCAGACGGCTTTACTAGGCCGACCTCCGAGTTTCTTCCCGAAAATAATTTCACCTTTTCCGACCTGGCGGTCGGTCTCAACTACACTTACGCACCCTCCAATCAGCTGGCGGTGTACACCGGCCTGGCCATCCACCACCTGACGGAGCCGCAGGTAAGTTTTTTCACTTTTGAAGACGTGCCGGAAGACGAACGGGGGGATAGCAAACTGTTTCGACGCTACAGCGCGCACGCCAGCCTGTCCATTCCGGTAAGCAACCAGCTGCGCATTTCTCCGCGGCTGCTGGGCTTCGTACAGGGTCCGCACCTGTCTTTCAACGCCGGCTCCAATTTCCGTTTTTTATTTAACGCCATTAACGGCACGGCCTTGCATCTCGGCGCCTATATCCGGCCCGTACGCAACGAAGAGGATCAACTCGACCCCAACGCCGCCATTCTCATGACCGGCATCGAAATCAACAACTTACTGATCGGCTTGAGCTACGACGCTAACCTCGACGACCTGAGCGCCTCCAGCACCCGGCGTAATGTCTTTGAGATTTCCATCGCCCTGCTGGGCAATCAGGTAGATGAGGCGGTCCTGTGCCCAAAGTTTTGATGCTCGAAAACGGAATGGGGGGCTTGGATCCGGGCATGCGCAAGCCGCCGCCTTTGAAAGATGGGGCTGGATCAAACCATTCCCCTCAAACTCCCCCAATCGCCACATTCTCCACGATCTCCAAACCGTAGCCCGTAATTCCGATGCGACGCCGCGGGTGGTTAGACATGAGGCGGAGTTTGGTGATCTTCAGGTCGCGCAGAATTTGGGCGCCGACGCCAAAGTCGCGTTGGGACATTTCGGTTTTAGCTTTAAGGTTTTCCCCTTGCAGGTTTTGCTGGTAATTTTTCAGGCGTTGCAGGATGGCGTCTTGTTCCTGGCTATGACGCATATAGATGAGCACGCCTTTGCCTTCCCGGGCGATCATTTCGATGCTTTTTTGCAGCTGCAATCCGTAGTTTTCGAATAGAGCGCCCAGTATTTCGCCGGTTTCCGTAGCGGAATGCACGCGTACGAGTACCGGCTCGTCTTCTTCCCAACTGCCGCAGCGAATGGCCAGGTGGATATCGCCGGAGGTGATCTGCCGGAAGGCAATCAAATCAAACTCGCCGTATTGAGTTTGCACCGGCACTTCAATTTCGCGGCTAATGATCCGCTCGGTAAGCATGCGATAAGCCACCAGGTCTTTGATGGCGATGAGCTTGAGGTCGTGTTCCCGGGCGATCTTTGCCAACTCGGGCAGGCGGGCCATGGTGCCGTCGTCATTGAGAATTTCCACCAGCACGCCGGCCGGTTGGAATCCGGCCAGCTGGGCGAGGTCAATGGCCGCTTCGGTATGGCCGGTACGGCGCAAGACGCCGCCGGTTTTAGCGCGCAGGGGAAAAATGTGGCCGGGACGCGCAAAATCTTCCGGGCGCGTTCGAGGATCCACCAAGGCCCGGATGCCGGTTGCCCGGTCGTAAGCCGAAATACCCGTCGTGCAACCGTGCCCGATCAAGTCGACCGAGACCGTGAAGGCAGTCTCATGCAGGGCGGTATTGGAGGAAACCATCATTTCCAGACCTAATTCATCGGCCCGGCGCTCGTCGATGGGCGAACAGATCAAGCCCCGCCCGTATTTGGCCATAAAGTTGATGATTTCGGGCGTGACGCATTCCGCGGCGCAAATGAAGTCTCCCTCGTTCTCGCGGTCTTCGTCGTCTACGACGATTACGATCTTGCCCTGACGAATATCTTCGATGGCTTCTTCGACCGTATTGAGTTGAATCGTTTCAGTTGCGTTTTGGTGGTTCCCAGACATTGCTTCTTATTCCTTTTACACATTTGAAGAAACCCTCCAGCAGGGCGAGATTCATAAACAAAAAGTAATTGATTCCCCGTAAGGGCAGCCAATGAATTCCGACTGATTTGAGGAATCGATCTAACAACGGCAGCCCCAAAATCGCCAAAATCATAATGGAAAACAAAATCAGGAAATACATGTTGCCCCCAACTGCTAAAATTACGGCGCCAGCCAACATGCCGATCATCAAAAAGGGACCCACCCAGCGCAGTACTTTGTGCGAGAAAAAAGCGAAGCCCAGGGGGGTCGTCGGGGGCCACCATAAATGCCGAAAGCGGATCAGGTTTTGAAAGTTTCCCGCCGATATGCGGGATTTGCGGCGGTATTCCTCCCGGATATCGTGGGATACGGCTTCGTAGCACCGGGCATCGAGATCATTGATAGCGTCACCACCGCCTTCAAAAACTTTCATGGCAATAAAAAAGTCGTCCACCAAAAAGGTGGGCGGAACCTCGCAAAAATGGGTGGAACGCAAAGCGTAGCACCCTCCGAAGGGCCCTATCATCTTACCCCAGCGGATACCTTCCCGGTGCTTGAGCATGACCTCCCCCGAAATATATTGGTTTTCCGCACGGGAAATGCCCTCGGTTTGCATGCCGGTATGCACCATGTGTGCGTCGACCAAAGCAATACGAGGATTGCGGAAATGTTTGACCAAATGGGTGAGCGCCCCGGAGCTGAGCATCACATTGGCGTCGGTAATTAAAAGGAGGTGTTTGGCGTCTGCCGGATGCAATTCCAAAGCCCGGGCTACCAATTCGTTGACGACGCCGGGCTTTCCACGGCGTTTTTCGAACGGGTAAAAATGCACATGCGCGTGCCGATCGGCTGTCGCCTGCAACAGTGGATTCGTCCGGTCCCGGGAACAGTCCGAACCGATAAAGAAATGAATCTTGCCCGCGGGGTAATGCAACTCCAGCAGGCTGCGCATTTTTTGTTCGATAACCCGCTCTTCATTATACACCGACATCACCACCGATACGAGCGGCCATGCATCGCCAGCCCGAAAAACCTGCCTATTGGGCTGCCGGCCGAGGGACAGCCAGCGCAACAGTTGCGGATAGAGGAAATAAGTGTGCAGCAACCCCAGCGTGCAGAAGACGAAAACCGAAACTCCGATGATTACCAACATGAATCTCGAAAGTAGCCAAAATGAACGAAACGACCTACAGGGCTTCCACGGTCAGGGAAGCGTACTGGTCGAGGAGGCGGCGGGCGATGTCTCCGCTATCGAATGCCCGCATAACGTAGGCGCGAGCCTGACAACCAATGCGGGCCATTTCCCGCGGATGGTTCCAGGCATAAGCCAGCTGCTTCCGGAAGGCCTCCGGGCTATCGGCCACCAAGACTTCCTTTCCGGGAGTAGCATCAATGCCTTCCAGCCCCAAGCTGGTGGTCAAAACGGCTTTACCCAACGCCATGCCTTCCAGGATTTTGGCGCGCATGCCGCTTCCCGATCGCAGGGGCACCACCATCAAGCCGTGGTCATTGATAAACGTTTTGGCGTCGGGCACCTCCCCGTGCACGTGTATATTGTAGGCGCTGATGCGTTGCAACCATTCGGGGGTGTGCCTTCCGGCAATGTGCAGCGCCATCTCCGGATAGCGGCCTTGGAAGCGATACCAAATCTTATTTAAAAACCATTGCAACCCCTCAATATTGGGCATCCAGTCGAGCGACCCAATAAAAGAAACCGACAAAGGGCGCTCGTAGCAGCTCCCGTCCGGGTCGTAGCGGTTGGCTTCGATTCCAATCGGCGCTACGGTATGCGCCCCCCCGTAGCCAAGCCGCTGAAAAGACCGCAGATCGCGTCCGGAAATAGCCACCAGCATATCCAGCTGCTGCAAACGCTCGATCTCGTAGCGTTTCAACTTATGGGTAAGATGCTGTAAATACCATTTCTTGGGGTAAAAGCGGGCATTGCGACTGATGCGCTCCCAGATTTCGTGTTCCACATTGTGCGAGCGCAAGGCGATAACCGCGTCGGAATGCTTGCGAATATCGGATATATAGGGCGTCAGGTAGAGGGTTTCGAGTTGCACCAGATCAAAAGACTGCTCCTGCAATAGCTTGATCAATCGTTGCCGAAATTCCTGGGAAAGAAAACGGGAAACATGATAAGAGTCTTTGGAAAAAAGGTTGAGCAAGGCGTCCTTCATTTTGATCCGGTTGTCGACCGGAACGGTGTCTACGGATTCGTAATGTCGGAGGGCCGCCCGGGCGGGCTCATTGAATTGAAAATAGTGCTTCGTGGTATTCATAGCCAGGAGGCTTACTTTACATCCCTGGGCTTGTAATGCTCGACTGAGCGTATGGACCGCAATGGATTCGCCATCTTTAAGAGGAAAGGGAAATTTCTTGCAGAGTTGAAGTATCTTCATGCATAGAAATATTTGGAATTCAGCTCTTTTTTTAACCCCGCGACACTGCCGTGC
>CAYWHT010000046.1:0-1532 GCA_964458135.1 uncultured Saprospiraceae bacterium
GCTAATTTTCGACTCAAAGACCAAACCCGCAATGGGTTCATGCATAATCCGGGTTAGTAATGAGTGACGGTTGATTCGTGACGGTAGACAATGGGTTACGGACAATTATCCGTTGGAAAGTGGAGAAGGGGAGGCGTTGACAAGTGGAGGGTTTTCCGGGGAAATGGCGAGTGGCGTGTTGGTTGAAACGCCGCGAGCTGAAATCATCTGATTTTGTCGGCTCTATCTACCTACTAACGCATCAACAAATAAACGCATCAACCAATCAACAATCTCCCTCCTCCCCGCATTCTTGCTACAAAGAATTTATTATGGATAAAGAAATCAAGATAACCTGTCCGAAGTGCAATTGGGAACCCGACGGTGGAGAATACTGGGCTTGCAATTGCGGGCATCAATGGAATACCTTCGATACTGCCGGGCGCTGTCCCAGTTGCGGCAAGCAATGGGAACAAACCCAGTGCGTCGTGCACCACGGCGGCTGCACCGAATGGTCGCCCCATATCGATTGGTACGACGGGCTGGATGAGTGGTTGCGCGAACAACTGGAAACCGTTGGCCAAGAAATCGAAGTATAGCCTATTGCGTCTGCTCCATCTGAATTTTTTGGCTTCGCTCGACCCAACTGGAAAAATCGTTGTCGTAGCCGGCTTTCTTCTGTTGTTTTTCCACCCGGCTTAAAATGTCCTGAGCCTTTTCTTCCGAAAGGCCCGGCAAGCAATGAATGCGTTGGTGAATGCCCGAAAGATGGCCGGAAAGGGCGCCTTCCGTTTTGCGGAAACTCTGGGAAGCTCGTTGGTGATCACAGAGATACATATCCAGAATGTTTTCCGTGACGCGCTTTCCGTGATCCAAAGATTCTTTGATATTGCCTCGGCCCGTGACGGCATTGCCGATAGCAAAGACATTCTCGAATCCCTTTAACCTACAGCAATCTTTTTTCTCGATTTGGTATACCTGCCCCTGCATGGGTATGCCTTCAATATTTTCAGGAAGGCTTCCGATAGAGGAGACAAACAGCGGGGCGCGCACCGTCTCTTCCGTTCCTGGAATGTCCACCGCCCGTCCGTTCCGGATTTCCGTATGCCGGAAAATCAATCCGGCGAGGCGTTCGTTTTCGACGATTTTATCGACTGGCATCCTTTGGGGAACGAGATTGACCAGGTACTTGGATTGAAAGTTCTTGAGCACCTTGAGACGCACCCGGCGGGCTTTGGTTTGCTGTTCGGGCGTGTCGGCAGGGAGGGGGCAGAGCGGCATATCCTGGGGGCGTCGCCGGTAGTAAATTTTAGGTCCGCGCACGTTGAGATCATCCAGGGTGAGCTGATGGGCTTCCAAAACCTTTTGAATGCTCCGGTCAAGGGTAAGTAAATCGGTGGGGCGCCCTCGCTGCCGGAGCGCGCGACCGACGTTTTCAAACATCAAAGCTTTAGCGACGTCCAGGGATGCCAGGCCGCCGCCGATGATCACCGCTCCATCGGGAGCTTCCATCGCCGGACCGGAATAGCCGGCCTCATCCTTGTGATTATACC
>CAYWHT010000046.1:1542-13133 GCA_964458135.1 uncultured Saprospiraceae bacterium
TTTTGGTAAACCAATCCTTTACCCACGTAGGCGTCGATGCCCTCCACCGGCAACGGCCGGTCTCGCCAGGCCCCCGTAGCTAGGATGACGGCGCTGAAACCCCAGTCTTCCAGGAGTTCATTTAGATTTAAATCCCGGCCGAGGCGCGTACCCGGCACGTAATAGACGTAGGGATGATCCAGTTTTTCGTTGATGCGGTCTTCTTCCTTTTTGCGCAATTTTACGTGCCACTTGGGCAGACCGTCGACGATTTTGCCGTAAGGCAGGGCATTTTGATCGAAAACGACCGTGATAATCCCTTGCCGGCTCAGTTGGTAGGCCGCTTCGGCGCCGGAAACCGCGCCGCCGATAATCGCTACGATGTGTTTTTTGTTTGTTGCCATAGCCCATATCTTTAGCAGTCCCTTACGGGAGGTGAAATGCTATTCCATCTTCGGGCTACCTAGGCGCTGAGGTAATGGTTAAGGGTGTCTTTATGGTGAGTGCTATTTCGTGATTGGCATATTCATCATTCACCATCATCCACCCTTAAATCTATCCTCATTCGATTTATTAAATTTTCCAGGTTTGTCCGCCGGTCAGCAACTTATCCAGGTCGCCTTCGCCCAGTTGTTCGCGGGCTGCGTCGATCTGTTCGAAGAGCATGTCTTCGTAGCAGGCCCGTTCTACGGCGTAGATGACGCCGAAGGGACGAGGCAGGTAATGGGCGTCGCGCAGTCGGGGGTCATCGAAGAAGCGGGCTAGGATTTGGGCTTGAAACAGATCGGTTTCGTTGTGTACCCACAGGTCATCCAGGGAGTAACCGTCTTCCCGGAGGTCTACAACGATGGGTTTCAAACCATCGAGCTTGATGCCCTTTTCGTTTTCCGCACCGAAAACCATCGGCTTGTCGTGTTCGAGGTAGAGGGTAGTTTCCGGTCTGGTGGCTTTATCGGTGAAGGTGGCGAAGGCGCCGTCGTTGAATATGTTGCAATTCTGGTAGACTTCCAGGAAGGAAGTGCCGGGGTGGGCGTGGCACCGTTTGATCAATTCTTTGAGGCGCTTGGGGTCGCGGTCCATGCCGCGGGCTACGAAACTGGCGTCGGCCCCCAACGCCAGGGCCAGTGGATTGACGGGGTAGTCGAGCGAACCATAGGGGGTCGACTTGGTGCGTTTGTGCAATTCGGAAGTCGGGGAATACTGCCCCTTGGTCAATCCATAGATCTCGTTGTTGAAGAGCAGGATATTGTAGTTGTAATTGCGCCGCATAGCGTGGATGAGGTGGTTGCCCCCGATGGAGAGGCCGTCGCCGTCGCCGGTAATGACCCAGACGTGCAGGTCGGGATTGGCCATCTTCAGACCGGAAGCAACGGCGGGCGCCCGGCCGTGGATGCTGTGCATGCCGTAGGTGGACATATAGTACGGAAAGCGCGAAGAACAACCGATCCCGGAAATGATGGCTACCTCATCTCTGTTGAGCTCCAATTCGGCGAAGGCCGACTGTACCTGCTTGAGGATGGAGTAATCTCCACAACCGGGGCACCAGCGAATTTCCTGATCGCTGGCAAAGTCCTTGGCCGTCAGTTTACTTTTGCCGTTTTTCTTTGCTTGTATCGTGGATGACGTCATAGTCTAACAATTTACAAATTTTGCAGGACAAATGCCTTGAGTTCCGATTTGGTAATGGGTACGCCCTGAATTTTGTTGTAGGGAAGCAGCGGTAGTAAATAATGATCCCGGATCAGACGGGAGAGTTGTCCGTTATTGATTTCGGGTACAATCACCTTGTCGTAGCGCTCCAGCAAGTCGCCCAAATTGCGTGGGAAGGGGCGCAGGTGGCGCAGGTGGGCGTGCCCAATGCGGTGACCTTCCCGGTTGAGCTCTTCGGTCACGGAGCGGATGACGCCAAAGGTGGACCCCCATCCGAGGAGGAGGGTGTCACCGGTTTCGGCGCCGGTGTCGATGGGTTGTTCGGGAATAAAATCGGCGATTTTATCCACCTTTGCTTGCCGGATTTTAACCATGTATTCGTGGTTGGCCGGGTCGTAGGATACATTGCCGGTATTGGCTTCTTTTTCGAGACCGCCGATGCGGTGGGCCAATCCTTCGGCGCCGGGTAAGGCCCACTGGCGAACGTGGTTTTCGTCGCGTTCGTAGGGATAGAAGGTTTCTCCCTCTACGGTTGCCTTGCGGTAGCGCAGCTGGATGGAGGGGATATCTTTGGCCCAGGGGATTTTCCAGGGCTCGGCGCCGTTGGCGATGTAGCCGTCACTGAGGAGTATGACGGGCGTCATGTGCTGCACGGCAATTCTCGCCGCTTCCAGAGCCGTAAAAAAGCAGTCGGAAGGCGATTTGGCGGCCAGGACGGGCATGGGGCACTCCCCGTTACGGCCGTAGTAAGCCTGTAGCAGGTCGGATTGCTCGGTCTTGGTGGGCAAACCCGTAGAAGGACCGCCCCGCTGTACGTTACAGATGATCAAGGGAAGCTCCAGCATCACGGCCAGTCCCATCGCTTCGGTTTTGAGCGCCATGCCCGGCCCCGAGGTGCCGGTAACGGCCAGGGAGCCACCGTAAGAAGCCCCAATGGCGGCGCTAACGGCGGCGATTTCATCCTCGGCCTGGAAAGTGCGCACCCCGAAATTCTTGTGCTTGGATAATTCGTGCAAGATATCCGAGGCCGGAGTGATGGGATAAGAACCGTAGAACAGGGGCAGGCCCGATTTTTTGGCGGCCGTAATGAGCCCGGTCACCAGGGCCTGATTGCCCATGATGTTGCGGTACACGCCCCGGTCCATGGGCGCCGGATCCACCCGGTAGGTAGAAGTGAAGGTTTCGGCCGTCTCCCCGTAATGGTAGCCCGCTTTCAGGACCTCGATATTGGCGTCGAGGACTTCCGGTTTGTTGCCGAATTTGTGGCCTAAAAGTTCGATCGTGGATTCCAGGCTGCGGTTGTACCGCCAAAACAGATAGCCCAGAACGAACATGTTCTTGCAGCGGTCTTTTTCCTTGGTGCCTAGCGGGCTTTCCTTTAAAGCCTCGCGGGTGAGTTTGGTGACTTGAATGGGGTGTGCGTCATAAGGCTCCAGCGTTCCGTCCTCAAGGGGATTGTGTTCGTCTCCGTAATGAGCCAGACGCAGGTTTTTTTTATCGAAGCCGTCCGTGTTGACGATGATCGTTCCGTCGGGGCGCAATTTTTGGAGATTGACCTTCAAGGCGGCCGCATTCATGGCGACCAATACGTCAAAATTATCGCCCGGAGTAAAAATGCGGCGGCTGCCAAAGTGTAGCTGGAAGCCCGAAACGCCGGCCAGCGTGCCCTGCGGCGCCCGGATTTCAGCCGGGAAATCCGGAAAGGTGGCCAGGTCACTGCCGGTCTGAGCCGTATCACTGGTGAAGAGGCTTCCCGTAAGCTGCATGCCGTCACCCGAATCGCCCGCAAACTTGATGGTCACTTCTTCCCTGATTTCAGCCGTCTTGCTCATGCAAATGTCCTATTTAGAGTTGGCGCAAATTAAAAGAGTATTTAGACGAAATCTAAATATTAACAGCATAACAATGTCATTCGTCCCGCGGTTTCATGCCGCCAAGATAATTTAGTTGACAATTTTTTCGTAGTTACTGACAAATAAATGACTGATTTTCTGAAGAATAAACAAATGATAATTCATTTATACATTTGCCCTTCCCCTTTTTCATCCTTTTCCCATTGATCGCTCGACGGCTTGATTCGGGAGCGCCATGAACATCTGGCGCTCCGGCTGCAATCTATTAATGGAGGTTTCCAGGGCAATTAAGCATTATCAGTAAGCGGCATGATTAATATCATTGCCTTTAATGCCAAAATGGCAAAAAATACAGTTAGGTTGAAAAACGAGTAATATGGCAATACTGACTAGAGCAAAATTCGAAGAACTGGCCGATCATCACGATGCGCACTGCGTCACCATACTACTGCCCACCCGGCGCGCCGGAATGGAAGTCAAAGAAGGCCAGGATCGCATCCATTTCAAGCAACTGCTGCAAGAGGCGGGTCGTCAGCTCGAAGGGTACGATCTTCCCCAACGAGATATTGAGCAAATGCTTGAGCCGGGCCGGAAGCTGATGGAGGATAGTAACTTTTGGCGTAACCTTTCGGATGGGCTGGCGGTATTTATCAGTCCGCATTTATTCGAATACCACATTGTCCCCATCTACTTTGAATCTTTTGTGTACACGGCCGACCATTTCTACGTGAAGTCCCTGCTTCCCATGTTTCACGGAGATGGGCGGTTTTTCATTTTGGGATTGAGCTTAAAAAATGTCCTGTTTTACGAAGGCACCCGGCACAGCGTCACCGAAGTGGTCATTGACGACCTTACTCCAAAAAAGCTGGAAGATGTTGTAGGGTACGACTACGAACAGAAATCTCTGCAGTACCGCGTAGGGCACGGCAGTACTTCGGGAGGCAGCTTCCACGGCCACGGGGAAGGAAAAGAAGATAGGAAAGAGGAAATTCTGCAATTCTTCCGCGCCGTTGACAAGGGGTTGATGAAGATGTTGCACGATGAGGATGCCCCCATGGTGGTGGTCTGTTTGGATTATCTTTTCCCAATCTACCGGGAAGCCAACCGGTATCAATTGATGGAAGCGGAGCATGTCAGCGGCAATCCCAATGATATGACGCCGGAATATCTGCAGGAGCAAGCCTGGGAAGTCGTTCGCCCGCGTTTTGAAGCGGAGCGGGAAGAAAGGAAGAAGGCTTACCTGAATTTGTCGGCCGGCGCGAAAACCAGCGCAGAGCTGGAGGAAATCATCCCCGCGGCGATCGGTGGCCGGATTGACACGCTCTTCCTGCAAAACCGCACCGATATTTACGGCCTGTTCGAGCCTAAAGAGAACGAGGTGGACATTCAGGATGAAAAAACGATCTCCAATACTTCTTTGCTCAATTTAGCCGCTATTCATACCTTTAAAAACGGAGGTAAAGTATTTTTGATGGAGCGGGAAGACATGCCGGAACCCGATACAACGGTCAACGCATTATTTCGGTACTAACATTCTTGATAAACGGATTTTACTACCATGAGAGGCGCACTCAACCTCGGCAAGATCGCCGGGATTAAATTATTTATTCACTGGACCTTCCTGTTGCTGATTGGTTGGGTGGTATTTATCGAGCTCAACCGGGGTAGTTCCACCAAAGATATACTGCTGACCATTCTTTTGGTATTGATGGTGTTTGTTTGCGTGGTGCTCCACGAGCTGGGGCACTCGCTAACCGCCCGCCGCTACGGCATCGGCACCCGCCAGATCACCTTGCTGCCGATCGGTGGGGTGGCCAGCCTGGAAAAAATGCCCGAAGAGCCTAAACAGGAGCTGTTGGTGGCGGTTATGGGGCCAGTTGTTAATATAGGCATCGCCCTGTTGCTGTTGCCTTTTCTTCCGAAGCTCGGTCAGTATTTCGATCCGGAAAACCTGGAACAGCTGCAAGAAATGACCCCCGCCACCTTTGTCTTTCGCCTGTGGCTGATTAACGTCCTGCTCGTAGTATTTAACGCCATTCCCGCCTTTCCGATGGATGGGGGGCGGGTCTTGCGGGCGCTGCTCAGCTTCCGCATGGATCGCGTCAGGGCTACGCAGATCGCCTCCAGCTTGGGGCAATTCATCGCCATAGGTTTTTTCATTCTCGGTTTCTTTGGCAATCCCTTTCTCATTTTGATCGGCCTCTTCGTCTTTTTCGGCGCTTCGGGAGAAAATCGCATGGTGCAACAACTGACCACCCTGCGCGGTCACCGCGTGGAAGAAGCTATGATGACCAATTACACCTTGCTGCATCCCGATAATACCGTCAAAGAAATCGGTGACGCCTTGCTGGCGGGTACGGAGCGCAACTTCGTCATTGAACAAGACGGTCAGGTCGTCGGCATCCTGTTCCACCAGGACATCATTCGCGCCATGAATGCCGGCCAACGCGACGCCCGCGTCGGCGATATCATGCAAACCGAATTCCGCAATATCCGCCCCGGAGAAGAACTCACCGAAGTCTATCGCTTCGTACAGGGCACGCCGCAATCTTTCTTCCCAGTCATGGAAAACGGCAAATTACAAGGCACTATCGATATGGAGAATATTAATGAATTTATGATGATTCAGGCTGCTCTGGATTATTGAGGGAGGATAGTTTGGGTCTGGCGGCCCTCCCTTTTGGATATGCTCGGCCTGACGGCCTTGCCATTGGATGAGGGGAATCATTGATTCCCGGGAGAAGGCCGTATGCACGTTTTTTTTAATGAACCCATTGCGGGTTTAGTAGTTGGCCTACAAATTGCACTTTTTTGATTATACTGCGTTGCGAAAATCCTCATTTAGCTTACTCCGCCCACCCGTTCGGTTGGGTAAATCTGGTCTAATCAAAAAATTGCTAATTTTTGACTCAAAGACCAAACCCGCAATGGGTTTAATGGCAAGCGAAAATTCTGGCTTTTTATACCCAACCCCCTGCGAAAGCAACCCTACATCCAATCGCGAGGTCGCCAGGCTGAGCCCATCCAAAGCCCCATTTTCCCCAACGAATGCAAATCGCCCATCCCTAACTACCCTCCTAAGACAGCGATTCAACACCAAAAGCGAGACCGTCAGGTTGAGCGCATCCACCGTAAAAAAGCCCCGCATTTATATCAGGAGGAACCACCACATCCCCCCGCTCATTCCACCAAATCAATCAACACCCGGTAATCATCAAAAGGAGCATCCTCCGTTTTCATTTCCAGCAAATCGAGGAGTTGAGCGCCATAGAGTTCTTCCAGTTCGGATTGAGTTTGCGCGCAGCGAATTTCGATTTGTCCGCGGCGGATTTGGCCCATTCGCCAGCGGTAGGTGGCTTGCATGCGCTGAAAGATGCGCTGATTGGCTTCGCCGTGATCGTGTTCGGGAGCAACGGCGATGATTTCCTGGAAGGCGTGATTGGTGCGCGCCACCATTTTACCGACATCCATCACGAAATAGGCGGTGTGCGCCCACTGTCCGCCATCGTGGAGTAGGTAGGCGTAAAGGATGAGCTGAAGATCCTCTTCATTTTGGATGGTTTGGCGCCGACGGTTGAAACCGGTCCACTTAAGGTCAATAAGGGCGTATTGATCGTTTTTGCGCAAGAGCAGGTCGGCCCGGCCGTTAAGGGGGGTGTTTTCCAGCATTCCCTCCAGGGGCTTTTCGGTAGCTTCTATTGACCAGCCGTTGCGCTGGATGAGGTCGAGTAAGCTCCAGGCCGCAAATTTGACGCGCTTGATGAAGCTGACGCGTTCGGGCTCGCGCCCGTAGAGGAGTAATACGGCGCCTTCCTTTTGCAGCAAATCTGGTGCTTGTTGATCTATCCAGCGGGCGACATCTTCCTTGGTCCAGCGCGCTACATCTTCTTGGAGTAATTTTTCGAGGAAGCGATGCGCCAGGTTGCCCAGAAGGGTTTGGTCGTTTACGATACTTAGGATGGAAGATTTTCGCAGCTGTATTTTGTGCCGGAAGACCCATTTGTAGGGATAGTAGAACAAATCATTCAAGCTGCTGAAGGTTTCCTTCTCCCGTGCGTCGAGGGTGCAGCTGTCGGACAGTTGTAAGAAAGGCCGGGGGCGGCCCAGGCGGCGGCGGGGCAAGTCGGTTTGCTCCGGCAACCGGAAATGCTGCCGGAGTAGAGGATCATCGGAGTCCCGTTCCAGGTCGCAAGTGATCGCATCCAGATTTTCGAAAGCGGCGGAGAGATCGCCGTAGAGCGGGTGCAGCATGACCTCGCTACCCTCGATGTACTGCGGAATCAGGAGCAATACCCGTTCCCGGGCCTGCATGAGGGGCTGTTTGCGCTGCCATATCAGCCTTTCATTTTCTGCTTCCGGTCCCGTCAGGTGAATGCCGCTTTCGGCCAGCTGCACTCGCTCGTCCCGGTACCAGCGCGAGAAGAAATGATCCCTTTCGAATTGCGTAAAGTTCCACCATGCCAGGGTCTCCACTGGGCCGGTAACGGCATGGGGAGCGTGAACGTAGGGGAGGTGACCGACCTGCCGGTCGCGGAATTGCAGAGCCGCCGGCTCGTAAATGGTTCGTACGATGCGCTCCAGTTCGAGATTGGTCAGCCGTTGTTCCGGCAGGGTCTCCAGCAAGTCGCGTACGCGCTTGGCTTGCTCGGCCAGGATGGCCAGCGAGGGATTATCGTTATTATTGTCTTCGTATTGACGACGCGCCCATTGGTGCAGGTAGCGAAATATTTCGATGACCTCTTCTTTGGGAACGGTGCTGGAGATATCGTACCGGCCTCTTTCAAACCAAAACCGGTACTGCTGTTTTACGGCGCTCGCTTTGATCGAAGGGTCGGCATTTTGACGCGCCTCCAGTTCTTCGAAGTAAGTTGTGACGCTGCGTCGCCATTGTTCGCCGTTGATGCCGGGCGATTGCGCCATGACGAGGGCGATGCGGTTGGCTAGTTCGTCATCCAGCGGTTTGACGGGCAGAGAAACGAATTCCATGACCTTGAAGGGGTCGATGGGATTCCACAGGAAGACGGTTACCAATTTCAGGGCTTGCAGGGTGGGGCGGGCCAGCGAAGCCGACCGGATACCCAAACTGGGCAAGCCTTCGCGGATCAGCGCAGCGTCGAGGGAGCGGTTTTTATCTGGGACGAGGCAAAGCGGGCGGAGGGCGGGATTGTGGCGGAAAAGCCGGGCCAAAAAGTCGGCTAGATCGGTTTCCCGCTTGGCGCGCAGTACGATCAGTGAGCCATCGGCCTGGGGCTTGCGCTTGGCCGTAGTTGCCCCGTCCAGGCGGCGTTGTAAGTGCGTCAGGTCCGTATTTCCGGGGGTAGGGGTGGGGGGAGTGGGAGGAACGACGGGCACTCCCTGTTTTTCCAGGGTGTAGATGAGCCGGCGCAGATGTGGGCAAAGCAAGGCCGGGGGCTCCACCAAACGCAAGGCGGTAACCGGATGCCGCCGCCGCTCCATCTGCGCTATGACCGCCTCGTAGCGATCGGCGATTCCCGGATCGAGCCGGTGGTTCTCGGAATGCGCAAACAAACTTTCGATCTCCGCAAGGCAGCGCAATCGCTCTGCCGCGCGCTCCTGCGGCAAAAAATCCCAACCGGCCATCAATAGCTCGTCGCGGCGCGAAAGCAGTTCCGTCGCGGTAGCAAATTGATCGGCCGCAAAGGAACGACCGAAAAAGGCATCAGGCTTTTCGGCCAGATAAGCGCGCAGCGCCTGCCGGTATTGCTCTACTCGCAGATACTCATTATCATTGGAATGACCGCTCAGGCCGAGGTGGTTTTCCAACAGGGAAAGCAAGCCCTTCGGGCCCAGAAAAAGGAGGTTGACAGTGGTGGTTGCCGGAAGTGGAAAAGCGGAATCATCCAGGGCTAACCCGAAAACGATTTGCATAAATAACGGTCACTGATTTGCAAACTAAAGGTAACTTTTTTGTGAAAACTACCCGCCGGTTTCTTTCTGAAGCTGAGCCACCTGACTTTCCCAATAATGCTTTTGGTCTTCCATTTCATCTTCGTCGCAAAAGTCAGTGATTTCCAGGATCGTTTCGTCGGTGACCGGCGAGCGGGAGATGCGAAATTCTAAGAACTCGCCGTCTTCGGTGTCTTCCCATTCGAAGCGCAGTAGGCGGTCTTCTAAATCTTCTGTGAGTTCCGCCACTTCCTCAGACCCGCTCCAACTAAACGTGAAGGTTTTGCCGTGGATGTCGACCTCATCGCAAAACCAACGGATCAGGCAGGAAGGAGTAGTCAAAAATTTGTACAGAATAGTAGGGGAGGCCTTGAATAAAAATTCCAGATTGTATTGAACTCTATCCATACCGGAAATTGTTGAGGCAAAATTTTTACCTGCGGGAAGAAGCAACGCTTAGGAGCCAAGCGGGAGTAGGCGCGTATGCTACATCTACAATAAAGAACAAAAAAATGAATTTTCCAAAGATGTTCCCCGCTAAACTTTGATTAGTACGGAACTTTCCGCTCAATGGTGTTGTATCTAAGTGTGGCAACTTGACAGGTATTGCTAATTCCTGTATTTTTGTTCGCTGTAAATGACGGATCTAAAAGGGCTAAAGGGATTGCAAATTTCACAATCGTCAGATACTAACACTGTTCTGATGAGATTTTCCGTGCGAAAATCCAAGGACGACTTTGAGCCAAGTCCCAATCCATATCCTGCCTTATCTAGCCTTCTTTTAACAAGTCTTATTGGAATTGTAAACTTTAAACCAATTTGTGCATGAGACAGCTTAAGATCACTAAGTCTATTACGAACCGTGAGAGTCAATCGTTAGAGAAATATTTACAAGAGATAGGCAAGGTTGATTTGCTGACCCCCGAAGAGGAAGTTGAATTGGCCAAACGCATTAAACAAGGTGATCAGGCGGCCCTGGAAAAGCTTACCAAGGCCAACCTGCGGTTTGTCGTATCCGTAGCCAAACAATACCAAAATCAGGGCCTCTCCCTGAGTGACCTGATCAACGAAGGTAATCTGGGACTGATCAAAGCGGCTCAGCGTTTCGACGAAACGCGTGGTTTTAAATTCATCTCCTACGCCGTATGGTGGATTCGGCAATCCATTCTTCAGGCCTTGGCCGAGCAAAGCCGCATCGTACGGCTGCCACTGAACAAGGTAGGATCACTGAACAAGATTAACAAAGCATTTTCCGAACTGGAGCAAGAATACGAAAGAGAACCTTCCAGTGACGAACTTGCCGACACCCTGGAAATCGCCACCGAAGAAGTAGAAACCACCCTCGGCGTGGCCGCCCGTCACGTATCCATGGACGCCCCCTTCGTCGAAGGAGAAGATAACTCTTTGCTCGACGTGCTCGAAAACTCCAGCACCCCCGGCACCGACCAAGAGCTCGACTATAACGAATCCCTGCGCCGGGAAATCGAACGTTCCCTGAGCACACTGACCGAACGGCAATGCGATGTCATCAAACTCTATTTTGGCATCGGTGTCGAACATCCTATGTCCCTCGAAGATATTGGCGAAAAATTCGGCCTAACGCGCGAACGCGTCCGGCAAATTAAAGATAAAGCTATCAATAAGCTGCGCTCCGCTAATCGCAGCCGTCTGCTCAAGCATTATCTCGGCGCCTGATTGATCAAAAGGCCCGTTCTAAAAAAAGAAGCATCCCGGAACATCCCAGATGCTTCTTTTTATTTGAGTAAAAAACTGCCCGACAGAGTAATAGTGCGCCAAGCACTATCTCGAATCGCCGGCCTTCATCCTGGAAATTTGTATCTCCTCATCGAGATCTTCCTCGATCGCAACCGGCCGATTGATGCTCTCCTGTAGCGAAATAAAGGTTTCCGTACGTTGAATGCCCTGAATTTCTTGGATTTTATCGTGCAGGACATCCCGCAAGTGGTTGGTGTCCCGGCAAATGATCTTGGCAAAGATGTTGTACAGCCCCGTGGTATAGTAAGCCGCTACAATTTCCGGAATCTTTTCCAGCTCCTTAGCGACCTGGTCGTACAAAGAGCTCTTGTCCAGGTAAATACCCAAAAAAGCACAAACATCGTACCCCAGACGGGTGTAATCCACCACCAAATTATACCCCTGAACAATTCCGGCCTCTTCCAGTTTCTTCATTCGAACGTGGAT
>CAYWHT010000047.1:0-13011 GCA_964458135.1 uncultured Saprospiraceae bacterium
TCGCCTTTTAAGGCGCTGGTAAGGTTGGCGGCATCCTGACTCAACTGTAGATTGAGATCACGCAATTGTTCGATTTCTTTTTTTAGGGAGACGCGATCGTGGGTTTCCTGCAAATACCTTTTCTCCACCCCCTCTTCAAAGGCTTTAATTCTTTCCTTCAGGGGCGTTAGCAGGTTATGAAGCTGTTGCTGGTTTTGATCGGTAAATTTTCGACTCTTTTCTTCCAGCAAGCGGTTGGCGATATTTTCGAATTCTAGCTGGAAGCGCTCCTGTAATTGACCAATTTCTTCCTTTTGCCGGTGTAGTTGGTCCTCGAGATGCCCGATGGTTTGGTCGCGGGAGGCGATGCGGGCGCTGAGCCGCCGCATTTCTTCCTCTTTCTCCAGGAGGTCGTCGCGACAGAGGTCTGCTTGCCGTTGCAGGTGGTCGTGAAATTGGCGATCGACGTATTTGGCGGATACCTCTTCGGGAGCCAGCATGCGGGCGCGGTAGTGGAATTTCGCGATTAGCCAGCTGCTGAGGGCCCCGATGAGTAATCCGAGCACCAGGTACAGCAAGGTGAGCATTTGGGGATCCTGCATGATTCAAGGTTTGTCACCAAAACGGTGAGATCTTATTCTCAATAAAATTACAGGATTTTGGGCATCCCCAAAGCGAAAAGGCTAATTTTTCCGGACCTCGGGCTGTAAATCCCGCCTTTCGATCAATTTTTGCAAGCTCGGTACTTCCTCGAGCAGCTGATCGCGGGAGATGCCGGCGCGGGAGGCGCGGTCGATCAATTGGCGCAAGCTGTCGGCATCCTTTTGTTCCAGGTAGATATCGGCGAGTATTTTGATGGCTTCCAGGTTGCGCGCATCCTGGCGGAGTACTTTCCGGGCCGCCTCGACGGCCTCCTGCTTATCGCCCAGTTTCCAGGCCGAACGGGCGCGGGACAAGAGCGCTTCGGGATCATCGGGCGCTTCCAGCAGGCGGCGTTCGGCTTGTTTCTTGACGTTCCGTTCCCGGGTGATGGCCGAGTCAATGGTTTTTAGCGTTTGCTGAATTTGGGGCGTTGGCTCCACGACCCCTTCGGCAGTCGCCACATTGAGGTCTTGCTTCGCGGCCATCCACTGTTCGTTTTTCATGCGCAGGGCGCCCCTTACGGCCAGTAATTCCCGGTTGCCGGGCTCTACGCGCATTAGCCTGCTGACTTTTTCAGCGGCTTTCACGTAATCGCCTCGTTGTTCGTAGAGGGCTGCCTGGTTGTTCAGGGCCAGGGAATTATTGGGATCGGCTTGCAAGACCGCATCGTAATAGTCGATGGCCCGCTCGGGATCCTTTTTGGCGAGGTAGGCATCGGCCAAAATAAGGTTACGCGCCGCGGTGGCGGCGGTATCCCGGGGTTGTATATCCTGCAAGCTGGCGATGGCTTCGTCGCGGTACTTCTTTTCGTTGGCGATGATGCCGAACAGCAGTTTGATGATGTATTCGATCTCTTCGGTCAGGATGGGATTGTCGGTAACGCTGGTGATATTGCGGATGGTGTCGCGCAGCGTGCCCTCGAAGGCGATCTCCGAACGGATCATCGTCGTATCCATGCTCGCCCGGGCGCCGCTGAGTCGGTACTTTTGCAAGGCGAGGCTCTTATCGCCGCCGCCGGCAAATTTATAGCGGGTGCGCACGTAGATGTCCTGCTGGTTGGCCGCCCGCTCGGTCGTTCCCCAGATGATGAGGCCGGCGCGGCACTCCCGGGCGAGATTTTCGGCCTCCGAAGTCGGCAATAAGCCCTGAAAGGTTTGCAGTACCGGAACATCCTCCCCCAAGGGACGGGAAGAAATGTCAATTTCGTATTTGTCGCTCAATTGGTTAAATCGGGATAAGATGCCCAGGTGGGTAGGGGGCGTGGGCTGGTTATCCAGCGCCTTAAAGGGCAACAGCATAACGTTGAATACCGAATGGCGGTCAAAATCGGGGCAATAAGCCGCTCCCCCTCCGCCACCGCGCTGACGCCACAACATGAAGGCCACCCCAACGATCAGGAGCGCCAGAATGCCGGCGGGCAACGCCCAACGGCGGCGGGCGTCGGGTTGGCGGGCGTCGTCGTCGGACGGGGCGCGCTCCAGCTGCTCCGTAATGTTGAGGATTTGGTTGTTCACCTGATTGAAACTGCGCCGCGCTTCATCATAGCTAATCAATCCCTGACTTTCGTCGCGCCGGGTTTTTTCGAACTGGGAACGCGCCTGCAAGACATCGCTGTGGATGTCGATGTAGCCCGGTTTTCCTTCCAGGAAAGCCAGCAGCTTTTCGATGGCCGACTCGGTTTCCGCCTCGCCAATGAGTTGACGTACCTCGTTGATGATGGTTTTTTTGTCCATGTGCGCGTTTTTTCCGCTCGAAGCATCAATCGTCGCCGCCGAGCTCTATTGCCCTCTTTAACGCCGATTCGGCACCCGTAATGATATCCTCGTGCACTTCTTTTTCCAAATAGGTCCGCATAGCGGCCTCCGTGGTTCCCCCGCGGGAGGCCACCCGTTCAATCCATTCCCGGCAGCTAAGGTTGGAAGCCTTGTAGAGTTCAATGGCGCCGAAAAAGGTTTGGTTGACGAGCAATTCGGCTTCCGACTGGTTGAAGCCCATCCGCTGGGCGGCGGTCATCATGGCGTCCATGAAATACCAGACGTAGGCCGGTCCGCTGCCGGAAATGGCTGTGGCGGCGTTCAGAAAAGATTCCTCTTCTACGTAAACCGTCTTTCCGGTAGTATTCAACAGATTTTGTACGGTGACCAACTCTACGCGAGTGACCTCATCGGTAGAGGTAAATGCCGTCATGCCCATGCCGATCTGGGCGGGTAAATTGGGCATGGCCCGGATAATTTTTTTGATGTCCAGGTCCCGGCTAATCGTCCGGATCTTGACACCGGCCATGATGGACAGAAACACCTGCTGGGGATCCACCAAGGGACGAATCTGTTCGAATAGGGCCGCAGCATCTTGAGGCTTGACCGCCAGGATGACCAGATCCGCCCGGTTGATGCAGGATTCCGCCCGCCCGAATACCGTGCCGATTTTTTGGGTGGCCAGCTCATTGGCCTTTTCGGGCGATTTTTCCAGGATCATCATTTGATCCGGGCCGGTAATATGGGAACGCAAAAAACTCTTGGCGTAGGTCAAACCCATGTTCCCTCCGCCAATGATTAATATTTTCATATTCGCTACAAGTTATTGGCGCCGGAAAAATCCGCAAATCCTAAATCTATGACTTATTATTTGATATGTTCAAGCTTTAGAGGTTTAAAGTTGGGGGCGCCGCCCGAAAAGGACCGGCCATAAAGTGTCCGGAAGCCGAAAGTTTTGTATTTTGATGTTGCAACATTAATTATTGGCGCCTACATTTGGAATGTAAAAATTAAAACGATTAATGTTTAAACTTTAATAAGATCCGCTTGTTTTTCCGAAAAACATTTTTTGAATCATCCAATTTTCTTGTTGCAAAAAAATTAATCAGTCATGAAAAACGCCTCAATTTTTTTCAGCTTTCTGGCGGTAGTAGCCTTCCTCGGTTTCGCTTTCACCAATCCCGAAAGTGATGCGGTAGAGTCCTACAGCGTAAACACCGAGCAAAGCGTTATCAAGTGGAAAGCTTACAAGGTCACTGGTCAACACAACGGCACGGTGAAGGTGCAGTCGGGCAATCTGGAATTTGACGGAGACATGTTGCAGGGCGGCGAGTTTACGATTGACATGGCCAGCATCACCGTAGGAGACCTGGAAGGCAAGTACAAGCAAAAACTGGAAGGTCACCTGAAGTCGGAAGATTTCTTCGGCGTTGAAAAGTATCCCACCGCTAAATTTGTCATCACCGAAGTGATCTCCCGCGGAAAGCCCGGTGACTACCGTATCGAAGGTGACCTGACGATCAAGGAAACGACCAAGCCGATCAAGTTCAACGCAAAGGTCAATCAGGAAGAAGCTAGCACTTCGGCCACCGCCGACATCACTATCGACCGCGCCGAGTACAATGTGCGTTATGGCTCCGGCAGCTTTTTCGACAATCTGGGTGATAAGACCATCTACGACGAATTTGACCTGACCGTCGAGTTGGTAGCCTCCAAGTAAGGCGGCCGGTTATTCAGAAAAATTTTCTATTAGCAAGTTTTGGTATAGGAAAGCCTTTCATTCAAGAAGGGCTTTCTTTTTTTCTTTCGATTAAACTTTATCCCTAATTTTCAGTCCAAAGCCTCGTAAATCTTCAATTAAAACCATAAATTACAGGCTTCATGAAAACAGGGATGTTTAATAAGGGATTGGTGCTGATGGGACTAGTGCTGCTAACCAGTATGCTACACTTTTCGTTTGCGGATGTGGTGAAATCGGAAGCCGAACTTCCCCGCTGGGAAAGGCTGGGCTCCCGCAAAGTCAAGAAATCATTAGACCGCGACGAAATTTTGGTCACCCGCCGGGAAGGCCGCTTCAGTGCGGTAAAGTTGAAGGTGCGCAAATCGGGTATCAATCTACACCGTTTTGTCGTGCATTTTGTCGGTGGCGGTCAACAAGAGGTGAAAGTGAGGAAAAATATGCCCGTGGGCGGTGAAACGCGGGTAATTGACCTGCGCGGGCGTCGGCGGGTCATTAGCAAGGTCGTTTTTTGGTACGACACCAAAGGTATTGCGGGGAATAAGGCGACGGTGGATTTGTGGGGAAGACATTAGAATGATGAACGGTTATAAGATTGAATGCAGTTCGAAAAGTCAACTACTCGAATAAAATGCGGGTCGGGGGTTGAAAACAGCTATTGTTCATCCTGTTTTTTCTGCGAAGCATCTGTCAGAGCGGTCATTCACCTTCACCATTTTATCAATACCGTTCTTCCGGGTTCGTCACCTCCGTAAACTCCGGGATGCCGGGTTTGGTGGGCGTCAGGTTAAGGAAAAGGTTAGGATCGTTATCGCGGAAATCGGGGAACCAATGGGTGTTTTCATTGACCACCCGCGGGATGTAGGCGAGGCGTAGTTCGAAGGTGTCGAAGATGAGGCTTCGGTTACGCAATCGGATGCCGACCCCGACGCTGGTGAAAAAATTATCGGGGCGGACGAGGGGGCCGTCATTGGTGATGTAGCCAAGGTCGGCAAAAGTGAAGAAAGCCGTTTTGAAACCATAAGAGCACCAGGGCGCAAAGAGGACGGATTCCAGGTTCAAAGCCATTTTTTTGGTGCCGATGGCGCGATTGTTGGGAAAATGGCTTAGGTTGGAGCGCAACGACAGTTGGTCGGTTGGTAAGCTGCGGCGAATTCCCCGCACGTACCGGAAGTTGACGATCTGCCGGAAACGAAATTTATTCAAACGGACTAAGTCGGTGAACATGATGGTTTGCAGGCGCGCAAAGCCGTCCTCCACCCGTTGATCTCTGAGAAACCCTCCCAC
Organism: uncultured Saprospiraceae bacterium; assembly: GCA_964458135.1. Classification (GTDB taxonomy): domain Bacteria; phylum Bacteroidota; class Bacteroidia; order Chitinophagales; family Saprospiraceae; genus CAYWHT01. The sequence continues at coordinate 5,401 of CAYWHT010000047.1, forward strand.
CTTGGCCCTCAAGCCCAGGTAGGCCGACTGGCCAAACCAAAATCCGGTAGTAGCCTCCATGCCCAAATAGGGGCGTTCAAAAAATTCCGCCCGTTCGTAACCGGCGGTGACGCCCAGGTCGATCCCCGTGGGGATATCTTCGGTGTCGCCAAAGCCCGTAAAATTTTTGGAGCGATAAAACTTACGGCTCAGGAAGTGCAGGTTGGCGATGAATAGCTCCCGGTTGTGATAAAATAAGTTATTCAGGCGACCCACTTCGGGGCGATCCGCGAAGTGGAGTTTGACGTAGCGTGCGGAGATGGAGAGGTTTTTCCGGGTCACTTCGCCGTCGAGTTTGAAGGAGCGGCCAAACCAAAAGTCGAGATAGTTGCCCGTTGAGCTGGTCAGTACGGATATCCCATCGGAGGCGAGCTGGTTGCGGAAACGCGAAGTTTGGGCTACGTGTGCGCCGCCGCTGTATTTCATTTCGGGGGTCAGCATGCCCCGGTTAAAACGCACGTTCAGCTCCTTATTCAGGCTGGTATGTTGGTAATCGACTTCGAGGCTAAGCAGGCTGTTGCCGAGGTTATTGAATACGATGTTGCCCCGGTATCCCAGGGCCGGGCTGTAGCGATCGTCAAATAAGGTTTGCGTGGAAATTTCGATTCCCCTGCCGAGGAAGTTATTATCGTACACGCCCATCCGGAACCGGTCGATTTGGGAGACCGAGGCGTCGGCGCCGATCGAAAAGCGATCTTTGGTAATGACGTGCACATCGACAAAGTCCTTGCGCAGGGTGTCGCGGGTAACCATAATATGCACGTTTTCGATGTAATTCAGGCTACGCAGCAGGCGCTCCGTATCGGCCATGAGGTCAGGATTGACGGTTTCACCGGCCTGGAATTGAAGATACTGCCGCAGAACATCTTCCCGGGTGCTGATGTGGAGGTTGTTCAGCGTTTTGGCTACCCAGGAGTTGGCCTGGCGGCTGGTGTCATAAACGTTGCCTTCCATGAGGTCTACCTGATGGAAGGTGACGGAGCGGATGGTTTGTCCTTCGTAAGGGGTGTAGGCCGTGCGCGCCAGTTCCGTACTCGGTTTTTCGGCAGGCCGGCGCCGGTATTCGGGTTGCTTGAAAATAAAACCGTGCAATTTAGCCGTCAGGCCGTTGCGCTTCAGCTTGCGCTCCAGGGAGTCGTAAAAAGATTCCGATTTGACGTTATAGACGAATTCGAACTGGCTGCTCTTGGGAATCAGGAGCTGAGTATCCCGTGGAATGAAGACTACCGTATCCCGGTATTCCAGCCAGCTGCCACCCTCCACCCGTAGCGTGTCCGTGGCAAAGGGCTCCAGGGCAACCCCCTGACCGAAAGCGGAGGGGCCGGCTATCAAGAACACCAGTATACTGCATATGTAGATGTACTTATGCATATTTTGCTTAACGCGTTTCCAGACTAATGATGTGGGGTGTCCAGTGGCTTACTCCAATTTGAGAACTTGGAAGTAAGGGGCGGTTAAGTGCGCTAAATATCAAAATGTTAGCGGAAAGTGGTGTGATTCGCCCCGCTGATTGCTAATGGCACGGTCTTAGCGGTTCTTTGTAATCCCTATGTCATAAAGGTAAGGAATTATTTTGAGAATTGAGATTCTATTGGAATGGAATTTCTTGTAAGGCGGATTGCCAAAATGGTAGTTGGTGTATTTATTACCGGCTGTTCAATCTTTTACCGGAGCCACCCTCCGCAAGCCCCATTTTTATTCGGCGGGGAAGGAGGATGGCCGCCATTGATCATTCTTCAATCTCCACCCGCTGTTTTCCCTGGGGCACCCGCGGGCGAATGATCAGGCGCAGGGATTGGTCGTAGGTGAAGTAATTCCACACCCAATTGATAAAAACGAAGACTTTATTTTTAGCACCCAGAATTTGGAAGAGGTGGACGAAGAGCCAGATCAACCAAGCAAAAAAGCCCTGGAAGCTGATCCGGGGAAGGTCCACCACCGCTTTGTGGCGGCCGATGGTGGCCATGGAGCCCAGGTCTTGGTAGCGGAAGGGCGGTTGGTCTTTGCCGGCATTACGCAGATACCGGGCCAAATATTTGCCTTGTTGCAAGGCCACCTGCGCCACCTGCGGATGGCCATGGGGGTAGGCCGCTTCCTCCATATAGGCAATGTCGCCGATGGCGAAAATATCGGTAAAGCCTTCCACCCTTAGGTGTTCGTCCACTTTGATGCGGCGCCCACGCGTATGCACCGTTTCGGGTAAGCCGGGCGGACAATTGCCCCGGACGCCGGCCGCCCAGATCAGTTTGCGGGTGTATATTTTTTCGCCCGTGCTCAGGTAGGCGTACTCCCCATCGTAATCCGTGACGCGCAGGTTGAGCCATACTTTGACGCCCAACTGCTGCAGGAACTCTAGCGCCTTCCCGGAACAGCGCTCCGACATGCCTTCCAGGAGCCGGCCGCCCCCCTGCACCAGATGGATGTCGATTTCTTCGTTATCGATTTCGGGATAATCTTTCGGGATGATGTATTTTCTCATTTCCGCCAGCGCACCCGCTACTTCCACTCCGGTAGGGCCGCCACCCACGATGACGATATCGAGATAGCCTTGCCGGAAGCCGTATTCGGTAGCCGTAATGGCCTTTTCGTAATCGCTGAGGATGGTATTGCGCAAGTAGAGGGCTTCCGAAACGGATTTCATCGGGATGGCGAGCCGGGCGATATGCTCGTTGCCGAAGAAATTGGTCGTCGCCCCGGTGGCGATGACCAGGTAATCGTAGTTGACGATGCCCAGGGGGGTGTGCAAGCGCTTTTCCTCCTGCTCGATACGATCTACTTCGGTCACGCGGATGAAATAGTTGCGACTGCTGCGAAATAAGCGCCGGAAGGGAAAGGCAATTGAACTGGGCTCCAGGCCGGCCATCGCCACCTGGTAAAACAAGGGCTGGAATTGATGAAAATTGTTGCGGTCAAGCAAAACGACCTGAAAATGGCGGCCGGATAACTTCCGGGCCAATTTTAGTCCTGCAAAGCCTCCGCCCAGGATAACGACCCGCGGGAGCCGGCCTTCCGGAATGTTGATTTTGGTGAGCGCCATCGGTTGTTGATCAAATGCCGAACCGGTGCACTCCCGGCTCGTAGTTTTGTCGGATAAGGGTTAAGATGTGACGATAATAGGCCTTTTCGCGCTGAAAGTCAATGTCCCCCAGGTCGATTACCAGGATGGCAAGTTCGGTTTGTGTCCGGAAATAGTCAAAGTAGGTATTCTGTACGCGCTCCAGATACTCCGGGGCAATGGTCGCTTCGTAAGTCCGCGCTCGCCGGTTGATATGGCGCAACAATTGCGCCACCGGCCGGTGCAGGTACACCACCAGATCGGGCTGGGGAAAAGAAGCGCTGAGCGTTTGGTACAACCGCTGAAATAGCCGGTATTCTTCGGCGCCGAGGTTGTTGCGCGCAAAAAGCAGGTTTTTGGTCAGAAAATAATCCGCCACGGTGGCCTGCCGGAATAAATCCCGCTGGGCAAGCTGCTGCTGGAGTTGCTTGTGGCGTTCGGTCAGGAAAAACAGCTCCACGGGAAAGGCATATTGCTCCGGGTTTTCGTAAAAGTAGGGCAGGAAAGGGTTGTCGGCAAAAGCTTCCAGGATGAGCTGCAGCTCGAGATCTTCCGCCATCATCCGGGCCAGGGTCGTCTTGCCCGCTCCGATGTTGCCCTCGATGGCGATGTATTGGTGGGGTAATGGTTTTTGCTCCGGCATGGTGTAGAGTAGGTCATCGGTCCCGGTGGGTGCGATTGCGTTGAAAGGGGGATTGGTTTTGGATTTTGGATTTTGGATTTTGGATTTTGGATTTTTGGTTTTGGATTTTGGATTTTGGATTTTGGATTACATCAATTAGTACACTGTCAAAGCGCAAAGTTACTTATTGCACAGTGTACTAGGCGTATTACTGGGTTTTATCTTTTATGGAATTGGGTGTAGTGTTAACCCGGCCGAGGGAGGAGGACAGGGGCTAACTACGAACTACCATTCCACCACTTCCACCCCCATCGGGTCTTTTGATTCCTCACAAAGCGTAGCCACCGTCTTTCCCGATACCGGATGCACCCAATCGGGGGCGATTTCCCGCAGGGGGTGCAACACAAAATTCCGCTCTGCGAGGTAGGGGTGGGGGAGGGTTAACGAGGGGCTGTCGATGATGCGCTTGCCGTAAAAGAGGAGATCGAGGTCGATGAGGCGTTCCCGCCACTTGCCCTGTCGTTGGCGTCCCATATTTCGTTCAATATCCAGCAAGGTTTGGAGTAAGGTTTCGGGGGGTAGTGCGCTGCGGATTTCGAGCACCTGATTCAAAAAGTCAGCTTGGTCGGGAATGCCCCAGGCCTGGGTGCGATAAATCCGTGAAGCGCGTATGATCAGGCCTGCCCGCGCTTCGATATTTCGGTTGGCGTCTGACAGTTGCCGCATCGGATCGCCCAGATTGGCGCCCGTTCCCAAAAAAATTCGTTCCTTGGAGGCGTAGTTCATGCATGCAAAAGTAGGAAATTCCGGTAGGCTCAGCGGCTTTTGTCCGGTCTTGGCCGAAGGGCGGCTTCCGCTTTGAGGTACATGGTGTATTTTATTTAAAGGTGGTGGATGCGATGGGGAGGGTGGGTAGTGGGGCTGTGGCCCGAAAGCGCTTGCTTCGCCTGCTACTCAAAACCATCACCGCAAATCAGAAAAGAAAGCTCAATGCGATTACTTCTATTATTCCTATCCGTTTGGATGATCTCAACGACGATGCTGCACGCTCTGGCTCCGGAAAGTCCCGCAAGTTTCTGGCAAGATCCGGTAGATCCCGAAGTCATTCGGGGCGATACGGCCATCTGCCAGGGCGATACGGCCCAGATCGAATTGGAAGTCGGTGACAATCCGCTGCAGTGGATCGGCGGCAATACCGCGAGCTTATCCTGCACGGACTGTCCCAATCCGCGGGCTTTCCCCACCCAGTCGACCACCTACCGCGCCGTAGTGGATGCGGGTTTTTTTATCGATACGATTGACGTCCGGGTGCAAGTTTACCGGATCCGGGTCGGCGCCGATCGCGCCCTTTGCCAGGGAGACGAAATTCGCATCCGGGCGGGAGAAGATTTTGTTGGGGCTACCTACGAATGGACGGTGGCGCCGGAAACCGGACTGACCATCGATGATTCTACGGCGGCGGCGCCCGTATTCTCCGGCGAGCAGGTGGGCGTTTACCAGGTAGGCGTATCGCTCAACGCCCCTGGCTGCTCGCAACAGGTGAGCCTGGAGGTGACGGTGCAGGACGGCCTGGCTGCCGGGTTTAATATTAGCGATGATCGGGAAATTTGTGAATCCGGCGAGGTCGAGCTTGGCGGAGCGCCCGTAGCCGGCACCACTTATTCCTGGACGACGGAAGGCGGCACTCCGCTTCCCGGGGGGATTAACGATCTGGCCAATCCTTCGGTCACGGTATCCGAGACGACAACTTTCTTTCTGGAAGTATTCAACGGGCTTTGTCCTTTACCCGTAACCGACAGCGTTGTGGTTGCGGTGGCCGAAGATCCCGAGCTGGAAGTCATCAACGATACGACGGTCTGCCAAAATGATACCCTGCAATTGGGCCTAACCAACCCGGCGGCCGATGTCGAATACGCCTGGACCGGCCCCGGAGAAATTCTCTTCCCGGATAACCCGCGTTCCCCCATCGTCATCACCGAGCCGGGATCGTACGTACTGACCGCCACCCGCGGTGAATGTACGGTGACGCGTTCGGTTAACATTACCACCCTGTATTCGGTTGATGTGGAGGGCGAAGATACGTTGCGCTTGTGCCTGGGCGACGAACTCACGCTTCGCGCCAACGTCAGCCCCGCCGATTCCACGCCCTTATGGACGAGTAATCTCACCGGATTTACCCCCCAAAGGATCGACAGCATTACCGTAGCCCCTACCGATTCGGCCAAATATTTTGCTACGATCGGGGATGAACAATGCCGCACGACCGATTCCGTGCTCGTAGTGGTTGACTCCCTGCCGCAGGACTTGAGCATCATGCCGGCCGACACGACCATTTGCGAGGGGGATTTTGTAAAGCTTATCACGCCGACCTTCGAGCCTTCCGATTTCCCGGAAATTGAATTTTCCTGGCAGCCGTTCGAAGGGCAACAAACGCCGGATTCCCTGCTCAACCTGGTAGCTACGCCTACCGATACGACGACATATGCCCGCGTCAATACGAGTGGGGCTTGCGTGGACACCTCCACCGCCGTGGTTAACGTCAATCCGATCACCCCTATACAAATTGTTCCCGCCGATACGACGGTATGCCCGGGTGAACAGGTGGATTTGAGCATCGATATTATGGGAGAGGGCGAATTGGAAATGATTATGTGGATGCCGATGCAGGGGTTGAGTTGTACCGATTGCCCGGACCCGACCGCGCTGGTCACCCAATCGACGGCGGTTTCCGTGCAGGGCATGATCAATGATTGTCCGACCAGTGCTTCGGCCAGTCTGAATGTTTTTCCGGCGCCGCCGCTCAACCTGGCGGCCGAAACTATCATATGCCAGGGTGATTCCCTGCTGCTCAACAGCGCTTCGGCGCCGGGCGTAACCTATACCTGGAGTTCTACCGATCCGCTGTTCGATCAGTTTAACAACCCGACCCCCACCGTGGCCCCCACCCAAACGGCTACCTATACGGTGGTGGCCGACGACGGGCAGTGCGAGCCCGTCACCGCGGAAATCACGGTCGAGGTCGTACAAACCGCCACCGTCGAGGCTTCCGCTTCGGCCAATAACCTGTGTCCCGGCGACGAAGTGACCGTCACTGCTACCGCCACGGGCGCCAGCGCCGCCGAGACCTTTTCCTGGACGACCAGCGACGGGCGCAGCTTTAGCGGTCCGGAATTTACCGATCAACCCACCGAAACTACCATCTATTTCCTAACCTACACCTCTGGCGGCGGCTGCCAGACGGAAAGCCGCACCGTAACGGTAGAGGTTGAACCGCCCATTACCCTTAGTCTTACGGCCGATCCGCCGGTGGGTAGTATGGTTGCTCAGGGTTCTCCCGTTACTTTAATGGCCGATATCGATAATCCGGGAGATCTGGATATTGAGATTCGATGGACGCAGGGCGGCGCACCCCTCGAAGGCGCCGCCGGAGCAACCGAAATTACCGTCAACCCCGTCGATACGGCTTCTTACCTCCTGACGGTCACCACCCCCAACGGCTGCACCTATACGGCAAGGGCTTCCTTCAACGTGGAACCCGCGCAGTTTGTCATTCCGAACGCCTTTACGCCCAATGGTGACGGCGTCAACGAGTTCTTCAACATCGTACAGGAAGGCATGGTCGATGAAATTGTGCGTTTCCAGGTCTTCAACCGTTGGGGCGAAGTGGTTTACGATAACGAAAACCCCGGTATGGGTTGGGACGGCACCTTTAACGGCGATCCTCAACCTTCGGACGTCTACGCCTACATCATTACCGTGCGCTTCCTCGACGGGGAGGAGCAGACGGAGCAGGGGGATGTGACCTTGTTGCGGTAGCCCGGTTATTCTTTAAGTACCCGGCTTATTATAGTCTGACAACCCAAAATTTGTGAATTCTGACTTGCTCTTTTTAGCT
>CAYWHT010000048.1:0-10571 GCA_964458135.1 uncultured Saprospiraceae bacterium
GCGGTAGGTAGCCGGGTCGGAGACCGAGTGTCCTTTGTAGCGGTAGGTTTGAATTTCGAGGAAATAGGGGCCTTTGCCGGCGCGTATGTGTTCGGCGGCGCGAGATACGGCTTCGTGCACGCTTTCGGGATGCATGCCGTCTACTGCCTCGCTGGGCATATCGTAGGCCTGACCCAGTTTGACGATTTCGGTGACGTTGCTGGTGCGCTCCACCGAAGTGCCCATGGCGTAGCGGTTATTTTCACAAATGTAAAGCACGGGCAGCTGCCAGGTCATGGCAATGTTGAAGGATTCGTGCAGGGACCCCTGACGGGCGGCGCCGTCGCCAAACATGGTCAAACAGATATTATCCGTTTCTCTGTACTTTTCGGCGAAAGCAATACCGGTGCCGATGGGAATTTGGGCGCCGACGATGCCGTTGCCCCCGAAATAGCGATTCTCGTAGGAGAAGAAGTGCATGGAGCCTCCTTTACCCTTGACAATACCCGTTTTTTTACCCAGCAGTTCGGCCATGGCGGCGTTGGTGGTTACGCCGCGGCCGATGGCGGTTCCGTGTTGGCGGTAGGCCGTTACGATGGCGTCTTCCGGCCGTATGGCCGACTCGATGCCCGCCGCCACGGCTTCCTGACCGATATAAACGTGACAGAAGCCACGAATCTTTTGCTGGCCGTACAACATCAAAGCCCGTTCCTCAAATTTGCGGATGCGGAACATCAACTCGTACCAACTTCGGTAGGTTTCTTTACTAAAGGTAGGCTTTTTCCCACCTTTTTTCGCTTTATTTTGCTTTTCTGCTACTGAACTCATGTGGGTAATATATCTTCGTTTGCTTTCCGATGTCGCGCAAGATAGTAGAAATTTAGCGCAGGTTAAAGGGCTCCCGACAAAATTAAAATGTTTGGCGCCCTTATATTTAGAAAACGTAATGGCGACAACGCAAGTTTGACCAAGCCGATAAAAACCACCGATTTGTACCTGGAACGCATCAAACTGGTTCACTTTAAAAATTATACGCAACAAGAGCTGCACTTCAGTTCCGGACTGAATTGCATCGTTGGCCTCAACGGCATGGGGAAGACCAATTTGCTGGACGCCATCTACTATTTGTGCATGGCTAAAAGCAGTTTCCATACGCCAGATCGTCAGGTAATGCAGCACGAAGCCGATTTTTTCCGTCTGGAAGGTGACTTTGTTCACTGGGATCAGCGGGAGCGCATCGTAGCCAAGGTCATGCCCCGTAAACGCAAGGAATTCGAACGTAACGGTCATGCCTACCGCAAATTATCCGAACATATCGGGTTGCTTCCCGTAGTGTTTATCGCTCCCGATGACACCTACCTCGTACGGGAAGGAAGTGAAGGCCGCCGCCGTTTTATTAACAACACTCTTTCCCAGATGGATGCCGCTTACCTCAACGCCCTGATCCGCTATAATCAGCTCCTGGCCCGGCGCAACCAAAGCCTCAAGCAGATGGCCGCCGACAACCGCTTTGACGATGCTTTGCTTGACGCATACGACCAACAAATGATTTCTCCGGCAACCATCATCCACCAAAAACGCGCCGCCTTTATCCGGGATTTTCTTCCCTATTTGCAAAAAGTCGTCGAACAATTGGTCGATGGCCGGGAGGCGGTATCCTGCCAATACCAGACGAAACTGGAAGAGCAAGACTTCGGCCGGCTCCTGCAGCTTGCCCGGGAAAAAGATCGCCTGCTGCAGCGCACCACCGTCGGCATTCATCGCGACGATCTGGAATTTACCCTCGCGGGCCGCCCCTTAAAGCGCTTCGGTTCGCAGGGGCAGGTCAAATCCTTCGTACTTGGTCTCAAATTGGCCCAATATGCGCTGTTGAAAAATCACAAACCCTACCGGCCCATCTTGTTGCTGGACGATATTTTCGATAAATTGGATGACCAACGGGTGGCTTCCCTAATCGAATTGCTCGTACGGGAACAATTCGGCCAGGCATTCATCACCGACACCCACGACGACCGGCTGGAGCAGTTGGTGCGTCAATTCGGTATGGATTATTGCAAATTCCGGGTGCAGGAAGGAAACGCCATTCCCGCTAGTGCCTCGGGCACTAAGTAAAATTTAAGTATGAGTAATATGAAATCCTCAAACTCCAACACCTTGAAGGAAGCCCTTCACCAGATGATCGAGGCGTACCGCCTGAAGGGCCGTTTATCCCAGACTCGCATCAAGGCGACCTGGAAGGAGATCATGGGCCCCAGCGTTGCCCGCCATACGATGGACATTCGCATCCGCAGGAACGTGCTTTATGTTGACCTGGACTCCAGCCCCCTGCGCCAGGAGTTGGATATGGGGCGGGAGAAGATCCGGGAGAAGGTGAATGCGGCTCTGGGAGAGGAGTTTATTGAGAAGGTGGTGCTGCGTTGATTGGGTAGTGGGCGCCCGTCCTTCCGCGTCGGCCGGACGCCCACTATCTACCAGTTAAGGTGTGATTTCCAATGCATCCTGCGTGGCCGCTTCAGCCGCCAACTCGATGCGGCGATCCTTGCCGCCATTTTTGCCCTTGGTTCGGGAAGCCAGAATGATGGCCTGGTAGGCGTCTACGATGCCTCCGGTTTGGGATAATTTTCCGAAGGGCACCATTTCTTCGCTATCACCTGGCTGTTGTACCTGGTCAGGATAAATCCGTACTGATTTCATAATGATTTCTCTGACTTGCTCGGCTGTAAGGTCGGGAAAATACGCCCGTAGCATGCCGGCCACCCCGCTTACCATCGGCGCGGCCATGCTGGTGCCTGGCTTGGGTTCGTACTGATCATCGGGCACGGTGGAGAGAATATCCACGCCGGGAGCAAAAAGATCCACGTATTTTTCGGAATAGTTGCTAAAGTCGGCGGCCAGTTGTTCGCCGCCCCGCCAGTCGGCGGCGCCGACTTCCAGCCAGTTAGGCGCGTAGCGGGGGCCGAAGAGGCCCTTTTTCAGGAAGCGGTCGTTGGGATAGTTGCTGTCGGCCTGGTTTTCGGCGCCGTCGTTGCCCGCGGCGTGGACAATCAGCACATCGTTTTTGCGGGCGTATTTAAAGGCGTTGTCCACCAATTTTTTGTTCGGAGAATGGCCTTTTCCGTAACTCATATTGATGACTTTGGCGCCGTTATCCACGGCGTAACGGATGGCGTTGGCTACGTCGCGATCGCGCTCGTCGCCGTCGGGCACCATTCTCACCGACATGATGCGCACCGGCACGGCTATGCCGTCGATACCCAAACCATTATCCCGAACCGCCGCAATAATGCCGGCAACGTGGGTGCCGTGGGAGGCGTCGGGGCCCTCTACGTCATTATTGCCGTAATAGGGACTCTCTCCGCGCTCGCCCAGAACCTCACTGGCGTCGAAATCCGGATTGTAATAATAATTATACCGGCTGTAGAAGTATTCTTTGCCTTCTTCGATCATTTTGAACATCTCGCTAAAGGTGACGCCTTCGCTTTGCATGAAGTTGGCCGCCACCAGAGAGGCGCGGGAAAGTAGCGGATCTTCGGATTCGAAATTGTTAATGTCCTCCAGGGTAATTTCTTCCTGATCAATAGCCTCCCGCAAGGCTTTGAAAGCTTCAAACAAGCCGGCGTAAAGCCCCAGATTTTCTTTTGCTTTCTTTTTCCCCTCTTCAATTTCTTCTTTGTATTCCTGGTAGGCTTCGTACTGTTGGCGCTCTTTCTTGCTCAACTTGGATATTTGGGCGTCTTTAAACTTTTCGTGGTACTTTTTGTACAGGCGGGTTACTTCCAGATTGGCGTATTGCAGGTTAGCACCATCGGCATTGCCGAGAAAATTCCAGCCATGAACGTCGTCCACGTAGCCGTTATCATCGTCATCTTGGTTGTTACCGGGTATTTCACCGGGGTTCTTCCACATCACATCTTGCAAATCCTCGTGCTCGGCATCCACGCCCCCGTCGAGCACCGCCACAACTACGGGTTGCACTTTCTGCCCTTCCGGCAATAATTCCTCGTAGACCTTTTCTACATTCACTCCCGGGAGACTGTCCTCGGGGCCTTTATTAAACCATCCATCGGGTGCTTTTTCCTGTGCAAACAGAGCTGCATTGAACAGGCAGCACATTACAACGGTTATCCAATAAAATCTAAAATTCATGTCACAGATTTTTCTAACAGTTTAATATTCAGTCTTTTAACAAATCTTAATTCATGCTGGGCGCCCGTGAGAAAAATAACATCCTCATGAAAACGGAGAGCGGTCAATTAAAGTTGACTTTGGTCATTCTAACAAAAAAGGCGTAGCAATAATAATGCTTCCAAACCGAGTTCAATTATGCCTCAGCGCTTTTAAATTTCACAGGTTTTTCAGAGATGGTCATTAAAAATATCTTCCAGTCCCTAAGCCGGCTTGGGCTATTACTGCGGTATTATTGGCGGGCCCACACCCGCTTCAACGTGCATTCTCCTTTTTTGAGCGATCTTATCTCCACTACGCTCGAAGACCGCCGCAATTACTACGCTTTCCCTCTTTTAGAGGAATTCAGGGAGCATTTGCGGCACGATGATCGGGAAGTTCGCATCTCGGATTGGGGCGCCGGTTCCCAGGTCAATAGCCGTTCCGTGCGCAAGGTCAGAGATATCGCGCGCAACAGTCCGGTGACGCCTTCAACCGGAAAGCTGCTTTTTCGTCTGACGAAACGTTTTCGCCCCCGCAATATCTTGGAGTTAGGCACTTCACTGGGGCTTTCCACCCTTTACATGGCCACCGCCGCTCCGGGCAGCGAAGTAGTGACCGTGGAGGGTTGTCCGGAAACGGCCGCGCTCGCCGAAGAGCACTTTCGTATGTACGGCGCACCGAATATTGAGTTGCAAAATGGCCGGTTTGAACAACTGCTGCCCGCTATTCTGGAAAGGTGGAAACAGTTGGATTTCCTGTTTATCGATGGAGACCATCGCCGCCAACCCACCCTGCAAAACCTGGAGCAATGCTTACCCTATGCGGGTAACGACAGTTTGTTTGTCATTGCCGACATACAGTGGTCGAGGGAAATGGCGGAGGCCTGGAACGCGATCCGGCGGCATCCGAGGGTTCGCCTTTCGGTGGAGTTGTATCACCTAGGATTGCTCTTTTTCCGGGAAGAATACCGGGAGCGCCGGAACATTACGCTCATTCCCTATCCCTGGAAGCCCTGGCGTATTGGGTTGTTTGGATAGTATTTAGGAGCTGCCCCCGGAAGTTTGACGGCGAAAACCGATCGTTTTCTTGTCGAACAGGAAGGCTTCTTTACTCAACTTAAATTGGGCCACATCTTCGAGGGTCAGCAAATTGATGGAGCTGTTTTCCCGTTCTTCCTGGCTTAGAGCGGCGATGCGCAGGTTCTGGTTTTTAACTGCCTCGGTGATGACTTGCCGAACAGTACGGGCATTGCCGAAGTATTTGTCGCGGTAGTCGTAAATAAATTCGAGGTAGCGCTTCAGGTGGGCCTCGGCTTGCGGAGAAGGCACGATATTATTTTCCGCCAGCATCATCAAAGCGATTTGGGACAGCTCTTCGGGGGCGTAATCCTCGAACTTCAGCACTTTGTCAAAACGGGAACTCAATCCCGGGTTGGCCTTGAGGAAACTATCCATATTGTCCGGATACCCCGCCACGAAGACGAAGAACTCTCCCCGGTGGTCTTCCATGCGTTTGAGGAGGGTTTGAATGGCTTCGTCCCCAAAGTCTCCCGGTCCGCCACTGGTCTTCATGTTCAGAGAGTAAGCCTCATCGATAAACAATACCCCGCCGACCGCCTCTTCCACTTTTTCGGAGGTTTTGATGGCCGTTTGACCGACGTAGCCGGCAACCAGTCCCTGACGGTCGGTTTCCACCATGTGGCCCCTTTCCAGGACGCCCAGGGCTTTGTAAATTTTGGTTAGTATGCGGGCGACGGTGGTTTTACCCGTTCCGGGATTACCGACGAAAACGGTGTGCAGGAAGAAGTTGTTGAGCACGTCTTTTTCCGTTTCCCGGTAAAACTGAACCAGGCGCACCAGCTCGTGAATCTGGGCCTTGATGTGATCCATTCCGATGAGCCGGTTGAGCTCGTTGAGGGATTCTTCCAGCAGTACTTCGTCAATGGGTATCTGCGGCAATTCCCGCTTGGGTTTGACCTCGATTTTTTCCACATCCCGCAATTCCACCTGGGAAAGGAAATCCTTGCCCAGGGATCTGGGGTTATCCATCGACATGACGCGCAGGCCGAGATTGATTTTTGACTTTTCGATCAAATCGTATACAAAACGGGCGTTGCCAAAAGAACGATCGCGCCGGCGGTAGGCGTCAACGATGATATCCTCGATTTTGACGCCGGCTTCCGCAGACAGCTGCACGCCCTTTTGACTGGCGGCGTACATGGCAATCTGGGAAAGTTCTTGGGGCAGGTAGTCCGAAAACTCGAAATACAACTTAAAGCGGGATTTCAGCCCCGGATTGGAATCCAGGAAGTGCGTCATCTCTTTTGGATATCCCGCCACGATAACCGCCAGGTCGCCCTGGCCGTTGGACATTTCCTTGACCAGGATCTCGATAACCTCCCGGCCAAAATCCTTGCTGTCGTCGTTGGAGCGAGCCAGCGAATAGGCCTCGTCGATAAACAACACCCCGCCGCGCGCTTTCTCAATGGCTTCTTTGACCTTGGGCGCGGTTTGGCCGATATACTCCCCTACCAGATCAACCCGGTCCACCTCGTGTACGTGCCCTTTCGACAACAACCCCATCTTTCGGTACAAACGGCCCATCATGGTGGCGACCGTCGTTTTGCCGGTGCCAGGGTTGCCGATAAATACGGAGTGCACGTTGATTTCTTCCTTTTCGTCAAAGCCCTTTTCTTTACGCAGTTGCAGAAACTGAATATACTTGGCGTGATCCCGAACCTGCACCTTGATCTCATTCAAACCGATGAGGGCCTCGAGGCGGGCCATGACGTCTTCAAAGCTTTCGTTAGGGTCTTCTTCCGGGCTCAAAACGACCGGCGCCTGACGGTTGGGCAACAGCACCCCCGCAATGCCGTCTTCAAATTCATCGCCCACCTCAAAAGGCACGACGGCGAGCAAGCGGTCCATGAAAACGATCTCCGCGGTGTAACGGTCCCGCCGCCAAGACCCCTTGACATTGGAGCCCCATCCCGCGGTTATTTTGATCAATTCGTCGCGTTTTTCCACCCGGTGCAGCCGGATGACCTGCCCCTTCAGCTCCCGGGCGTCGTTATAGAATTTAGTGAATAATTCGCATTGCCAGGGCTTGTTGAGGTGCAAATTCCGAAGGGTAATTTCCACGTAGATATAACGGGTTTCTTCGCTACTGAAACCTTTGTAGTAAACGCGGTCATCCTCGATCACATCGTCATAGGGCCCCTCGTAAAGCTTGAGAGATTGTACTTCCAGGTAGGGATTCTCACCGGGCAGGGCGTCTTTGCCGGCATCTTCGACGTAGAAATACTTGGTGGCCACCTTTTCATCCTCAATCCAGGCTTCCCAATAATAGGTGCCTTTCTTCCAGAAAGCGCCTTCGTTTTTATTGCCCCAGCCTTCCCGGATGTAGACGACGCTATCGTATTTGCTCACTTTTTTGCGCAGTGGCAGGGAGCATATTTCTTTACGGCCTTTTTTGAGCGAGTAACACTTTAATTCGACTTCGATTTCCCAATCTTCCTCATCAAACATCTTATTATAAAAAGAGAGCTCAGCGTAAACGTAGGTCGTTTCGTAACGATCAAACACCTGGCGGTACTTCTTCTTGTTATCCGCCAGCCATTCGGTGGAAGCGTAAACTTTTAATTCGCGGAATTTATAATTCTTTGAGCCCGGGCTCAGATATCCTTCAGCCATTCAAGCCTTACTTTTACCAGTACTGAAAATTAAAACCGTGCTCTAATATGGTACTTTTTGCTTAAAAAGTAAATAACACTCTCAAAGATTGTCCTGGCATTTCCAGCCTTCCTAATTATTGACTTTTTAAAACGAACCGTAACGCTTAATGTTATCCCGGATTATGCATGGGTTCTTCGTCACGAGATGAATTCATGCATAATTCGGGTTATTTCTTCCCAACCTAAAAAACGTCTTTTTGGCGGCAATAAAAGAAGGCGCGCCGACTTTCCGGCGCGCCTTCTTCCGTCGGCTATTGGCGGAAAGATACCGGGAGCGCGCTCCCGGTACCGTAGGCACGGTAAGTCATTTATCGCTTGACGATCAATGAGCGGGTGACTACCCCTTTATCCGATATCAGGGAAACCTGGTACTGCCCGGTAGACAGGCGGCTCAGGTCGAGCTGCTCGGTATACGCACCGGCGGGCTGACGGCCCAGATTTCGGGATTGGATCAACCGCCCCTGCATGTCGAAGACGAGTAGTTGCAGATCATTCGTCTCGCTTAACTCGTAGGCCAGCTGCGTCCGGTTGGTCGCCGGGTTGGGAGCAATTTTCAGGCGGCTAACCTGATTGGCCAGTTCGTTGACGCTGGTAAATAGCGGCAACGGAAAAGTCGTTCCGTCGGGCAGGGCGACCCAGACACCAAATTCCGGACTGCCGGACTGCAGGAAGCCCGAAGCAAAGACGACCGCGGCGCCCCCGTCGAGTTCCGTCAAATCGGCACGGAAAGCCTGTACGACCGTACTGGTATCCTCGGCCGGCGTAATCGACAATTTATAGTCTAACGGGTCTACATTGAGGTAACCGTCAAACTCACTGTAGGCAATGTTGTCGAACAACAGAACCGCATCGTTGGCCACCACACTTACGGCCGGGGCGTCGGGCGAACCATGGTGCAACAACAGATCAACACCGGCGCCGCCCTGAGCCGCCTCGCGGCCCATGTCGAAGATCTCCAGGCCGAAAGGCGTTTCGGCATCGCCCACCACACCGGTGGCCATGACCACATAGGTGGAATCTTCTTCGAACACGACATCTTCAAAAACTGCGATTGCGCTTTCCGCGGAGGTACTGGTATCGAGCGCTACCGCGATATCCAGCCCGACGCCGGCCGGCAGATCCAGAAACTCAGTTGCGTCGCGGAAGGTGAAATCATCCAGCAATATTTCTCCGTTGGCGTAAATATCTACCGTGGGCTCGGGAGAATTGTGGATGATCTGCACCCGGCTGGTGGGCGGATTCGGAGCAATGAAAACTTCCTCGCCATTAGCCAGCACCAGCAGCAATCCGACGCCAGGACCGTCCTGATTGGCCGCGGGATTGCCGAAACCGGAAGCCAGCACAACACCGGCTTGCCCTTCCAGACCGGAAAGATCGGCGGTGAAGGAAGCTAGCACATTTCCGCCGGCATTGTCCACCACATCAATCGGCACGCCATTGACCAGACCGATGAAGGGAATGGTCACGTAATCGGCAAATGTACCGTAAGGCACATCGGTGAAGATGGTGCCGAAGCCTGGCACATCAACGTTTACCGAGGGCAAATCGGTGGCGCCGTGGTACAAGGCCGCGTCGAAATCCAGATCGGTATTCGCCCCGGAACGCGCGGGGGCAAGCGCACTTAACGTAAACCCGATCTCGCTATTGACCGAAGCATCGAATTGACTGGGATCCAGCACACCGGCAGCCACTACAGTAGTCGTGGAATTGGGCGCCAGATTAAACACAAAGTTGGCTAGCGTATCGTCCACTCCCGCACTACTGCCGGGAGCTACCCCCACGTTGAGATCGGTATCGGCGGGCACTTCTACAAACTCGGTTCCTTCGCGGAAAGCGAAATCATCGAGGAATACTTCACCATTGACGTAGATGTCTACGGTATCGGCCGCGGGATCGGGGGAGTTGTGAATCACCTGCAAGTTGGCGGTTTGCGGTTCCGTCACCGCCGGGAATTCGACTACGGCGCCGTCGGGCAAGGCGGCGAAGAGGCCGAAGGAGGCGCCGTCTTGATTCATGGACGGATCCAGGAAGCCGGAGGCGAATACGACCGCAGCGCCCCCGCCCAGTGCCGAAAGATCGGCCGTAAAGCTGGCCACCGCATTGGTGGAATCCCCAGCCGGAGCTACGTCCAGAATGTACTCGGCGGCCGGTACGGAGAGGTAATCATCGGTGAAGTTACTGTAAGCCAAATCGTCGACCAGCACCATGCCGTCGGTCAACACATCCACCGCGGGCGCATCCGTGGCGCCGTGATAGACGGCAAAGTCTACATTAGCGGCATCAACGCCCTGAGTGCGGGCGGGGAAGAGCACTTCCAGGTTGAAGCCGATTTCCGCGTTGGCGTCGGTATTGAATTGGGAAGGATCCAACACGCCGGTGGCCATGATGACGTAGTTGGAATCGGGCGCCAGGGTGAAATTGAAGTTAGCCAGAGTGTCATCGGCGCTCTCGCTGCCGCCCGGGGCTATGCCCACATCGAGCGTGGTTTCTGCGGGCAACTCCAGGAAATCCGTAGCCGTACGGAAGGCGACATCATCCAGGGCCAACCCGCCGTTGACGTAGATATCGACGGTGTCGGCAGCCGGATCGGCGGAATTATGAATGATTTGCACGTTAGCCGTTGTCTCCGCCGTGGCGGCCGGGAATTCGACTACGGCGCCGTCGGGCAAGGCGGCGAAGAGGCCGAAGGAGG
>CAYWHT010000048.1:10671-13010 GCA_964458135.1 uncultured Saprospiraceae bacterium
CAGCACCATGCCGTCGGTCAACACATCCACCGCGGGCGCATCCGTGGCGCCGTGAAAAGTAGTAAAGTCCACATCATCCGGGCTCGCACCAGCGGTGCGGGCGGAAGCGAGCACCTCTAAATTGAAGGCAATATCCGGATTTACGGAATCGTCAAATTGCGAAGGATCCAGCACGCCAGTAGCCATGACGACGAAAGTTTCGCCCGGCGTCAGCGTCAAGGGGAAATTAGCGAGTACGTCCTCCACGCCTTCGCTGCTCCCCGGAGCAACGCCGACGTTGAGCACCGGTCCGGCGGGCAGGGCCAGGAAGTCGGTAGCATCGCGGAAGTCCAGGTCGTCGATGGCCAGTTCGTTGTTGATGTAAATATCGACCGTTGCCGCAGCGGGATCAGCTGAGTTGTGGATGACTTGCACGCCGGCCGTGGGGAAACAAGCCAGGTTGGACAGGGCCAGGGTATTCGTCGCCCCGGGCGTAACGCAGGCTACCACAAAGTCATCATCGTTATTATCGGTATCCGCGCCGTCGGGCATGCGTGACAAGCCGGCGCCGGGCACATTGCCGGGGTTGTCTTCCAGCCCCTCTCCCGAGCCTTCAACGAAACCGGCCACGCTGCCTTCGTAACTTAGGGCATCTACTTGTGCGCCGTTGAATTCGATGGCCGCCGCATCGGGACCGTTCTGGATGCTGCCGCTTGCTTGTTGATCGCAATCCGCCACGTTGTCGCTAAAGCAGACGACAAAATACTCGCCCGCTTTGAGCATGGTGTCCTGCAGGGCAATGCGATCGTATTCTTGCCCATCGGCGCCGTTAACCAATACGAGTTCCGCACCGAATAAGCTGGTGGGTTCCGCGCCGTTATTCAGGATTTCGATAAATTCCGCATCGTCACTGCCCGATTGGTCATAATCGATTTCATTGATGACCACGGAGGGCGCTTCGGCCGCGGGAAGCTCAATTACCATACCATCCGGCAATACCGCCAGCAAGCCGAAACCAAAACCGTTTTGATTTTGCGCCGGATCCAGGAAGCCGGAGGCCAGTACGACGGCGGCGCCGTCTCCCAATCCAGACAGGTCGGCCAGGAAGGAGGCGACGTTCGTATCGTTATCCGCGTCCGGCGTTACATTGAGGATCAATTTTCCGGGGGCGGTGGAGATATAGTCGGAGAAATTGCCATACGTGATGCCATCGACCAGAGGCGTTCCGCCGCTAACCACATCCACCGCCGGGGCGTCGGTGGCGCCGTGGTAAGCCACTAAATCCACCTCTCCGGCATTTTGCGAAGCGGTGCGGGCGCCGGCCAGGATTTCCAGGGTGAAGGCGATGTCACTATTGACCGAAGCGTCAAAGTTGTTCGGGTCCAGTACGCCGGTGGCGACCGCTACGAAATTTTCGTCGGCCGTCAAGTTGATCACGAAATTCCTTAGGGTATCGGCAGCCGAGCTGCTGTTGCCCGCAGCCACTCCGACGTTGATATCCACGCCGGCGGGCAGTTCCAGGAAATCAGTAGCCGTTCGGAAGGCGAAGTCGTCGAAGGTAAGCTCGTCATTCACGTAAATGTCTACCGCGGCGGCAGCCGGATCGGCAGCGTTGTGAATGATTTGGAGATTTGCCGTTTGGCTCCAGAGGTTACTCGCACAGAGCACAAAGGCTAGAAGGAAGACGTAAATCTTCTGCATATTTGGAGGTTTTTGATTACGGTTTTTGGATTGGGGTGTGCGGTTTTAACGCGGCATCCAATCGATTGTTTAGGCAATTTGGGCTACACCCTTATAATATGCTTGTAAATCAGCCTATAAGCTAATATTTGTCATTTTAACATTTGTTAAAAGAATGGTTGGGGGCTTCCGTTGAAAGGGAAAGCGAAGCATTTTCGTCTGCAATAGATAGTCCGTATATTCCCGTTTAAAATCCCTGAATGGCCAAAATCAAACTACAGCTTCCCATTCTGGTGCAGTCGGTTGAGATCGAAGGGCGTTCCCACTATCACCTTCGCCCTCTTTTTTTATCCCATCCCGTTACGACCAACCGGCGTTTTGAACTGGCCCTCAGCCAGCTCCGGCAGGAGATCAAGCACTATTTTACCGGTTTTACCTTGCGGCGCAGTAATATGGAGGCGGCTCTTTGGTACTTTTTCAACCCGGAAATCCAGTACTACCATTTTGAGTGCGAATTCAATTTGGGCAAAAAATACACCCGCGGTCTGATCGGTTCGGCGGCTTTTCAATTGCGGGATCTGACTTTTGTCTGCCTGCCGTTGCTCCAAAATTTCACTTTTATCGCCCGGGCCTCGCCCCGGGACCGAGCGGAGCTCAAATCGGAGGTGGACAAGGTAGCC
>CAYWHT010000049.1:0-11714 GCA_964458135.1 uncultured Saprospiraceae bacterium
GGAAAAAGCAATGAGGTCGGGGTCTCCGTCGCGGGGGCAAACATAAATGGAGTCGGCGTCTTGCTCCGTGGTAATCAGGCCGCCGTCTACGCCGGTGCCGTCTACCCCGATAAAGTTATCGGTAAAGTCGAAGCAATCATTGGCCAGAGAATCGCTGAATAGGTTGTCTCCCGGGGCGGCCAGCAAGTCGCCGGTGAAAGCCAATCCGTAAATGCGCAGCCGGCCCTCGGGCTGTTGCTCAAAATCAAATTCGGGCGTTTCCCGGATATCGAGGATCGCACCAAGCGTATCGGTAAGGAGGTAGCGAATGCCGGCAAATGAGGCCCCTTCCAGGGTGACCTGAACCAGATCCGGGTTGCCGTCTCCTACGCAGAAACCAAGGTCGTCGCCCTGCGGGGAAGCAATGATTCCGGCTTCGGGCTGTTGGGCCGCCACGCTGACAAAATTGGCCGACAGGTCAAAGCAATCGTCGCTCAGCGCGGCTTCCGCGGCATTATCGCCGGGGTTCAGTTGCAGGGCGCCGGTATAGGCCAGCCCCCAAACGCGGTACCGGCCGGCGCCGAGCGTTTCAAACTCAAAACTGTCGGTCGTCATGCGTTCGATGATCACATTATTGGTATCGGTGATCAGGAAAGTATAGCGGCTGTCGGAATGGCCTTCCCGGGAGAACGACAATACATTGGCGTCGCCGTCATCGGGGCAAACGAACCGCATTGTGGCCCCACTCGTCAGCGCTACCGCGCCCCCTACCGGCGCCTGATGACTGATGGAAATGAAATTGTCAGATAAACTGAAACAATCGGTGCTCAGCCCCCCGGCTGAGGCGTCGTCGCCTGGCAGGAAGCTCAGCTGACCCGTAAATGCCAGCCCCCAAATGCGGTAGCTGCCTTGCGGAACGCTGTCAAAATCGATGCGGTCGCCATCCAGGGCGAATTGGATGCGGTTCTCGCGATCGGTGAGCAGGTAAGTGTAATTATTATTGGAAACGTCGTTGCTGTCGAGGACGACCAAATCCGCCACCTGACTGCCCGGGCAACTGAAAATGCTGTCCTGACCGGAGGCCGTGCTTATTGTTCCCGCCTGGGGGGTGCGCCGTTCAATGCGGATAAAATTTTCCGACAAATCGAAACATTCGTCAGTGAGCGCAACCGCCGCGGCGTCATCCCCCGGACTGGCCCGAAGGGTTCCGGTGTAGGCAAGCCCCCAAATGCGAGATTCACCGACGCCCAGCGCCTCGAAATCGAATTGGATCGCCTCCGTAATTTCCTGGATTACGTTATTGGTGTCGGTGATGAGATAAACGTAGCTGCCCGTGCTGGAGCCCGTGCTTTCATAGGTGATAATGTCGGCGATGCCGTCACCGGGACAGGTGATCCGTTCGGTAGCGCCGGAGGCGAGCGCCACCCTCCCACCGTCGACGGCTTCCTTGCGAATGGTTACAAAGTTTTCCGACCGCTCGAAGCATTCGTCGGAAAGCATCGCCTCATCGATCGGACGGTTGACCACCCCCGACAGGTTGCCGGTGTAGGAGAGCCCGTAGATGCGGCAAACCCCGGCCGGAATAAAGTCGAAGTTTAGGCTGTTCCCGTTGATGATCAGGAGGATGTTATCCGTCGTATCGGTGAGGATAAAAGTGTAGGGGGAATTTTCGGCGGCGGTCTGCGCGGTGAAGAACAGGCGGCTTGGGGTATCATCGCCGCTGCATACGGTGGTGTCCGGGCTTCCGGAATCCAGGGTTACGGCTCCGCCATCCACTAATTTCCGGGTCAGGGTAATGAAATTATCCGACAGCTGGAAACACTCGTCACTGAGCGAAGACGCTGCGGCATCGGCGCCGGCCTGGGCGGTGAGGTTGCCACTGTAAGCCACGCCCCAAATGCGGCATATGCCCGGTTCGGCATCGGTGAGATCGAAGGCCGGATCGTCGCTGATCTGCAGGATGGTATTCTGATCGTCGGTCAATAGATAAGCATAATCGCCGGTGCTTCCGGTGCGGGTGAAGGTGACCTGGTCAGTGGCGTCGTCGCCCAGGCAGATCACCGTATCGGTAGCGCCGCTGAACAAGTTGAGGGCGCCGCCGGCAACGAATACGCGCTCGATGGTCACGAAATTTTCCGACAATTCGAAGCACTCGTCACTGAGAGTGGCCTGAGCAGCATTATCTCCGGGCTCTCCCCTTAGGGCTCCCGTGTAGGCCAGCCCCCATACCCGGCAGACGCCACCGGGGCCGCCCTCGAAATCAAAGGAACCGTCGGGGCTAAAGTCGAGGATGTTGTTGTCGGCGTCGGTAAGCACAAAGGTGTAGTTTTCGTTGCCCGTAGCCGTGGTGGTGAAGTTTTCCACATCGGGCATGCCGTCGTTGACGCACAGGCGGCGCGAGAGCGATCCATCGGCTAGCGACACGCCGCCGCCTTCCGGATCTTTGCGGGTAATGGTGATGAAATTATCGGAAAGGTCGAAGCACTCGTCGCTAAGGGCGCTTTCGGCGGCATTGTCGCCCGCCCCGGCCGTAAGCTCTCCCGAATAGGCCACCCCCCAAATGCGGCAGACGCCGGGATTGGCAATCGTCAGGTTAATGATGGCGGTTGGGCTGACAAAGAGGATGTCGTTATTGGTATCGGTGACGAGAAAGGCGTAAGATCCGCGGGCGCCTTCCCGGACTACGTTGAACAAGTCGGGATTGCCGTCATCCAGGCAGGCGGTGGCTTCGGTCTCGCCGTCGCCCAATAGGATATTTCCCCCTTCTACGGATACCCGTTCGATGGTGACGAAGTTTTCGGAAAGTTCGGCGCATTCATCGCTGAAAGCCGCATCGGAAAGGGATTCGCCGGAAGAAAGCGTCAAGTTGCCGGAATAGGCCAGCCCCCAAACCCGGCAATCACCGGGGGCGGCGCCTTCGAAGTCGAAAGTGTTCTCGTCCCCGGTCAACGCAATCACCTGATTATCCGTATCGGTGATGACGAAGGTGTAGTTTTCGTTGCCCGCGGCATCGGTGGCGAAGGTCATCCGATCGGGTAAACCGTCATTGACGCAGAGCGTGCGGGAGGTAGCCCCGTCGGCCAGGCTGACCGTTCCGGCAACGGGATCTTTCCGGCTAACCGTAATGAAATTTTGCGAAAGCTCGAAACAGTCGTCCGTTAGAGCGGTTTGTGCGGCATTGTCGCCTATCGCGGCGGTGACATTACCGGTAAAAGAAAAGCCCCAAATGCGGCATACACCGGCGGGGGCGTCGTTGAAATCAAAGGTGTCGCCTTCCGGGATATCGATAATGTTGTTATCCGCATCGGTAATCAGGTAACCGTAGGGCGCTTCCGATACCGTCTGATGGGTAAAGGAAAGCTGGTCCTCCCCCTCATCATTGACACAAACCGTGGCGGCCGTGGCGCCGTTGGCCAGGGCTACGCCGCCGCCATCCGGTAAGACTTTGGTTACGGTGATGAAATTTGAAGAAAGCGAGGAGCATCCGTTGGCCAGCTGGGAGGAAAAAATGTTATCGCCCGCTTCGGCAATGAGCTCGGTGGCGTAGGAAACACCCCATACCCGGCAAGTACCCGGCGGCCGGTTGTTAAAGTCGTAACTGTCTCTCTCCGCAATGTCGATGATGTTGTTGTTGGTGTCCGTAATCAAATAGGCGTAGAGCGGATCCAAACTAGTGGTGTTAAAGCCGAGCAGATCGGCCATATCGTCCCCCGGACAGGTAAATACCGCGTCGGCCCCCGTCGATGTGGATACCGTACCCCCGACCGGATCGACGGAGCTGACCGGGATGAAATTATTACTGGGCTCGTAGCAGACGGAACCCAGGCTGGGATCATCGATTTGATCTCCGGGGCGCGCCAGCAGGTCGCCCAGAAAAGAGGCGGCCCATACCCGGTATTTGCCGGGGCCGAGTGGCTCAAAATCCAGATAGGGCGTGATGCTGACTTCGAGGATGGTGTTGCTCTGATCGGTAATGATGTAGGCCATCGGGGTGGCCAGGGAACTGGTGCGAAACCGGTAGCGGTCTTCCAATCCATCCTGCGCACAGGCAAATAATTGTTCAGCTCCTCCATCTACCGCAATGGTCAAATCCTGCAGACAGCGTAGGTTGTCGTCACCTTGTGCCGCAGTGCCTTGGCAGATTACGAGAAGAATAGCAAAGATTTGTAGTAGATTTCCAAATCTCATAAAAATAGTTTTAGTGGAACTTTATTTCTATTTTCACATGGCAACGGAAACGTTGAATCCAATAGGGGTAGGACGTACCGGGGAGTGCGTAATTGGATCGATTTCGGCGATTGGATAACAGCGCGCACAATGCGCGCTGGGAATAAGTCGTTTTATTCCCAAATCTGCGAGCTAAATTATCATAATTTTCGCTTTATTTAAAATGACTATTATATTTAATTTTACTATTTCTATTCCTCGGTTCGTAGCCTTGTACACCCTATCCCCCACTCAACCCCAGCCGCACTAAAACAAAAAGCGCGCAGGAATGCCTGAAAGAAGGTCTTTTTTCGGGCGACAAAGCTTTAAGCTCAGGAACTTTCATCCCATGAATGCCTCTTACGGTACTTTGCCTACATTTCCGCGGGCCGGTCAAGTCGGCTGTTTGCTATGCCTGTTGCTTTGCGGGGCCCTACCTCTAATGGTGAACGGACAGGCCCGGCAAGAGGGTATTCGCACTAAGCTCGATCTCACCGTGGAATCCCTCGTACGGGATATCTTTGTTAAAGACGGCTGTAATAATATACGTAATATTCGGGCCATTGGTCATCCGGAAGGGATAGGTTTTTTTGATCAGGGGGCCGGCGTCATCGGCTTGGAAAAAGGCATCATCCTGTCGACAGGCTCGGTAAGCAATGCCCACGGTCCGAATTCCGCCACGGATACCAGCGGGGATTTTGAAGACGCCAGCGGGGATCGCGACCTGGATATTCTAGCCTCAGGCAGGGTTTACGACGCTGTGGGTTTGGAGTTCGATTTCGTACCCCTGGATTCGGTCGTTACCTTTCGCTACGTGTTCGCCTCGGAGGAATACTGCGAGTTCGTCGGGAGTGAATTTAATGACGTCTTCGGCTTCTTTATCAGCGGCCCGGGGATAGCGGGCAATTTCACCCGTAATTCCAGGAACGTGGCGCTGGTTCCCGGCACCGAGGATTTCGTTGAAATTAACGCCATCAATCAGCAGGAAAATGAAGGGTTCTACGTCAATAATGTGCTGCAAAGCGATGCCAAGGAGTGCGGATTGGCCTACAACATATCTCCCCTGCAGAATAAAATCGAATACGACGGCTTCACCAAGGGTTTGTTGGCTACGCTCAAACTCCAACCTTGTGAAACCTACACCTTGCGCATGGTCGTGGCCGACGTGGAGGATAATTTCTACGATTCGGCCGTTTTCCTGGAAGCGGAGAGTTTCAATATCGGTGGGGAAGTGACGCTGGAAGCCTCTACGGCCCGTCAGCCGGGGGTCGTTCGCGAAGGTTGTGAAGACGGCTTCTTTGTTTTTCAACGCGTTAACGAAGAAAAGCTAGATCGCGATATCGTGGTGAACTATAAAGTGGCTTCCGAAAGTGAGGCCGTGGCCGGGGAAGATTTTGAACCCCTACCCGGGCAGATCGTCATTCCGGCCGGTCAGCAGCAAGTAAAGCTGCCCGTCAAAGTCAAGCAAGACGGTTTGGAGGAACCCGACGAGTCCCTTATTCTGGAACTGGATTTTCCCTGCGCCTGCGTGACCGGCAGGGCGAGCATGATCCTCCGGGATCCCGCACCCTTGCTATTGGAGCTGGACGATCCGCAAATCTGCCGGGGGGACTCGGTCGCGATACCCGCCCGCGCAGCGGGTGGCGCCGGGGAGTACACTTACCGTTGGAGTGACGGGAGCAACGGGGAAGTGCTGCGCGTAGCGCCCACCGAAAACACGCGTTATCAGCTGACGGTCACCGATGCTTGCGGGCAGGAAACTGCTGCGGCAACCGATGTAGCCGTGCGGCAGCCAGCGGTAGCCACCGTGACCGGCTCCCGGGTCATTTGTCCGGGCGGGCGGGATACGCTTTGGGTGCAATTTACGGGAGAGCCGCCCTGGAGTTTTACCTACCGATTACCCGACGGACAATTGCGGGAGATTCGTTCCGTCAACCGCAATCCCTATCCACTGTTGGTGGGTCAACCCGGCGCCTATCGCTTAACGGCCTTTCGCGATCGCATCTGCCCGGGCCGCACGCAGGGCCGGGGAGAAATCCGGTTGACCGATCTCGCGGCGGAAGCCCGCGTCAAAGACGCCTCCTGCCCGGGAGGCCGGGATGGCAGCATCCATATCTTTCCCTCCGGCGGCTTGCCGCCCTACCGTTACCGGTGGGAGGACACCCTGCCGGCAGCCCGCAAAGCGGATAGCTTGCACGCGGGAACTTACCGGATCAGCGTCACGGACGATCGCGCCTGCACGATCGAGCTCGAAGCCCGCATCCAACAACCCCCCGCCATCGAAGCTCCACAATTCCGATGCAAAGATCTGGGCACCGATAGCCTGACGTTTTTTACCGACGGAGGCCATCCTCCCTACGAATACGCGGTGGGCGACGGTCCTTTCGGAAGTGCGCAACAGCTGCTGGAGCTGGAAGCCGGAAAACGCTATCCCGTCCGGATTCGCGACCGGAAAGGATGCCTGCAAGAGCACGAATTTTTGATGCCCGACAACCGGGAGCTGCGCATTACCCTGCCCAATTCCGTTCAACTGGAATTAGGGCAATACTACACCATGCGTCCGGAAATACACATATCACCCGTGTTGGTCAAAGGTTTTAATTGGAGCCCTCCCCGGGATCTCAGTTGTGTCGATTGCCTTAATCCGGCTTTGACCGCCACCCAAAACCGCTTCTACCGCGTCCGGATGACCGATGTATTTGGTTGTCAACAGGAGGCCCAAATTAAGGTGGCTGTCGTGCAAGAACTCAAAGTATTTGTACCCTCCGCCTTTTCACCTAATAACGACGGGCATAACGATATCCTGCAAGTTTACGCCGATCGCGAACAGGTGCGGCGAATTAAAAACCTGCGCATTTTCAATCGCTGGGGAACCTTAGTCTTTTCCGCAAGCGACATCCCGCCCAATGATCCGGCCTTTGGCTGGGACGGAAGGTCTAAAGGTAAAATGCTGCGCTCAGGCGTCTATCTCTACGTACTGGAATTGGATTTGGTCAACGGCAACTCCAAACGGCTTTCCGGAGATGTCAGCCTGATCCGGTGATCGCTTTTTAAGACGAAAATTTTGTATCTTTCTTCCCTATCTTGGCTACTATAAGCTGCCAACCCCAAATTTGTGAATGCTGACTTGCTCCTTTTCCGCTTCGCTGCGTTTTTTCATAAATCCTGAATGAGCAGACTATAATGCCTCGGGCGCCAAACCCCTGGTTTTGTTAATCCATCCGACTCATGTACATTAAGACGCTTTGGCTACCTTTATTGGCCGTGCTTTTTGCGCTTCCACTTGTCGCCCAAAACGATTTCTACGAAAGTTACACCTTCACGGAAGCCGATACGTTGCGTGGCAGCCTCCGACCGGAGCGCACCTGCTACGATGTGACTTACTACGAGCTCGACCTTCGCATCCTGCCCGCCAAGCGATACCTTGAAGGGGCCGTAACCATCCATTTCGACGCCCTCGAAGATTTCGAGACCTTGCAAATCGATCTGTACCGCAACATGACGATTGAGAAGATCGTGTACCGGGGCCGGGAGCTCACCTATCGCCGCAAACACGATGCGGTATTTGTGGATTTTCCCGCTACTGGCAAGGGGACTTCCGGTAGCTTCCGGATCAACTATCACGGGCAACCCACCACCGCCGACAATCCGCCCTGGGACGGCGGCTTCGTATGGGAGCGCGATCCCAAGGGAAAGCCCTGGGTGGGCGTGGCCTGCGAGGGCGATGGCGCCAGCCTCTGGTGGCCCAATAAAGACCACCTTTCCGACGAGCCCGACAGTATGGCCATCCGGGTGGCGGCGCCCAAAGGGTTGATGTGTGTGGCCAACGGGCAGCTGCGGCAAACCGTTCGGCAAGGCGAGCTGGTTCGCTACGATTGGGCGGTAACGTACCCGATCAACAACTACAACGTCACCGTTAACATTGCCCGTTACCAACATTTCGAGGATCATTACGTGAGTGCTTCCGGCGATTCCTTGCCGCTGGACTACTACGTGCTGCCCGATAATCTGGAAAAAGCGAAGCAACACTTCCGGCAGGTACCGCGGGTATTGGAGGCTTTCGAGCACTACTTTGGCCCATATCCCTTTTGGGAGGACGGCTTTGCGATGGTGGAAACGCCTTATCTCGGTATGGAGCACCAGGGGGCGATCGCTTACGGCAATCAATACATGCGGGGCTACCTGGGGGGAATGATTCCCGCCGATATGGACTGGGATTACATCATCGTGCACGAGACCGGCCACGAATTTTTTGGCAACAGCATCAGTTGTAATGACCTGGCCGAGATGTGGATCCACGAATCTTTCACCACCTACATGGAGTCCTTGTTTGTCGAATACACTATGGGCTACGCCGATGCAATGCGCTACCTGCGCAGTCAGCGCCCCTTTATTCGCAATCGCGAACCCATCCTGGGGCCCCTCGGAGTCAATTGGGAAGATTGGAACGGTAGCGACCACTACTTCAAAGGGGCCTGGGTGCTGAATACGCTGCGGCACAGCTTAGGGAATCACGAACGCTGGTTTGCCCTGCTCAAAGGTTTTTACCGGAAACACGCGATATCCAACGTCACGACTAAAGATTTCGTAGACTACGTCAACGCGCAAAGCGGTACCGATTATACTGCCTTTTTCAACCAATACCTCCGTTATCCGGATATTCCTACCTTCGAGTACGAGCTCGACGCCCAAGCGGATGGCTTGCGATTGCGGTATCGCTGGAAAGCCGAGGTCGATGATTTTGCCATGCCCTTCAATATTGAAGGGGGGAGCCGTTCCCAGCGGCTCCATCCAACTACGGATTGGCAGGAGACCTTGCTCAAGGGATGGAGCGAGCGGGAATTTTCCCTACCCGCTGACCGGATGTTGATTCGGGTGGAGCGGCGCTGACTTTCTATTTCAACCGCTCCAGGCTAAAGCCGAAGGAAGCGCTGACTTGCTCGCCGGGCGCCAAACGGATTAGGCCATCTCCAGTATTGAAGGCGTCAATATTGCCGGTCATGGGCTCGATGGCGATGGCGTTGCGGTCGGGCGGGGTGAAAAGCTGAAAGAAGTTGAACTTTCCCGCGCCCGTCTCCTGCCAGTAATGTAAGGCGAGGTGACGGCCCCGCAAGTGGATGTTAACGCTACCTTCCTCGGGCGCCACGGCAAAGCAATTGTCGAGGATCGTACTACCCAGCCGGCGCGGGCTTTCGTAATCGGTAAAGCGGTACCGGCGGCCGGTGGGCAGCATGCGCTGATCGATGCCCACGAGTTCGCAGCGGGGTAATTGCAATTCCTTCCCGTCGATATTGCCATCGAGATGGAAATAGGGATGCCAACCCAAAGCAACGGGAATGGCTTGATCCGCTCGATTTTTGAAGTTCATGCTGACGCCTACCGTTGACCGGTTGTCCAAGCGGAAAACTACCGAAAAAGTAAAGGGAAAAGGGTAGCCCGGATGCCGGCCCTCATCGTCATATACCAATTCCAGTTCGGCAAAGTCGGCCTGCAGGTCGGTGCGCTTGACCTGAAAGCGGCAATCCATGCCCATGCCGTGCAAGGCGGTTTCGGTATTGGGCTCGTTGATGGGGAAGTGGTAGGTTTTCCCCTGCCATTCGTAGGCGCCGTCTCTGAGGCGGTTGGGAAAAGGAAAAAGGAGCATATTTTTGGCCCAGCGGTTGGCGTCGAGCTCGGCCGGCGTCTGGTAGGCGTCGAGTAACTGGTGGCCTTTCAGTTGGAGTTCCAGTAAGCATCCCCCCCGTTCGGGAGCTGCGCTGAGGGCGTGGCCCGTGGCCTCATTCCAGACGCGGCGCCGGGTAAACCGGCCGAATTCCGATGTTTTTTGTTGAAACATAGTGCTTTTGGGCTTTTCGTTATTTATTCGGTCAGGAGTTTAAGCAGCACCCCATTGGTCCAGCCAAAGCCATCCTGCACGGGGTATTCCCCGCCGCCGGCTTCCAGGCCCAGATCCATGACGTTGTATTTCTCCACCATTTTACCGGTTTGCCGGTAGACTTTTACGTTGAGATCCACCCAGCGCTTTTTGGCTTCCGCGGCCACCTCGCCCACGCCGTAACGCCGCAGTCCCTGGATGGCAATCCATTGCAATGGCGCCCAGCCGTTGGGCGCATCCCACTGTTGGCCCGTGATATTGAGCGTCGTGACCAGTCCGCCGGGCTTGAGGAATTTGGCCCGGATGAAATTAGCGGCTCGCTCCCCCTGCCCGGCCCGGGCGATTTCGAAAAATAAGGGATAGGCGCCGGCCAGGGAATAGACGCCAGTAAAGGCTCGCTCTTGAAAGTTGTAATCCTGGAAAAAGCCGTTTTCATCATCCCAGCAGTACTGCAGGATGGCTTCCCGCCGCCCCTGGGCCAGCTGCCGGAATCGGTCGGCTTCAGCCGAATTGCCTTGGGCGTCGTAAGCTTCCGCCAGAGTCTGCTCCAGATGGTAGAGCAATGCGTTGAGATCGACCGGAATAATATCCGTGGTGTGGATGGTGTGTAGCATCTTCGGCTCGGTCAGCCAACGGCTGCTAAAGTCCCATCCGGATTCACAGGCGGCCCGCAAATCGCGATACACCACACTGTCGGGGCGCTCGCTGCGCTCGGCGGTCTCTAGATCGGGGCGGTACATCTCGGATCGCGGGTAAGCGCCCATATCCCAGTAACGGTTCATAATGGCGCCGTCGGGCATCCGAACCACCCTGCGAAAAGTGGGAGCGGCGGCGGTAAGCGCTTCGCCGCCGTCCATCCAGAAATCGTATTCCTTGCGCATGCGGGGCAAGTACTCCACAAGGATGTTGGCGCTTTCCCGTTCCTCCTGCAGGAGCTGAACCATCAGCGAAAAGAAAGGGGGTTGGGAGCGGGTGAGGAAGTACGTCCGGTTGCCGTTGGGAATGAAACCGATGGTGTCGATCAAGTAGGCAAAATTATCCACCATGTTCTCAATCATGTCAACTTTTCCGGCGGCTTGCAGGCCCAGCATGCTAAAGTAAGAATCCCAGTAGTAGATCTCGCCGAAGCGTCCGCCGGGAACGATATAGGCCTCCGGCAAGGGGATGAGGGTGCCCCGCGCCTCCTCATCCGGTTGCCGGGTAAGCACACTCCACAAGGCGTTGATGTGCTCGGCGGCGGAGCGGGAAGTGTCGGTCCGGAAGCCCGAAGCATACTGTCGCGGCAACTGGAAGTGGGCTTCAACAAATTGCTCAAGATTAAAGTCGGGCGCTTCTTTCACGCGCTGGTATTCCGCCACGATCTGGGCTACGGGCTCTTTGGGCCGGCAATCCACGAAGGTCTTTCCATCTTCAAAGATGCCGGCCATTTGTACGTCAACCAGCAGCTCGCCGTATAACTTGTTGGGGGTGACCAACGAGTCGATAGCAGCCGAGCGGTCTGCAGTGGTGGAGGGCGTTTCGGCGGATTGACAGCCGGCGAGAATCAGGGCGAGCAAGAAGTAAAAGGGTAGTAAGCGAAAAAACATGGCTGCGGTTATTTTCCGGCCAAAATAAAATATTATTTGGGAATTGTGGGGAATGGCTTAAGGCGGGA
>CAYWHT010000049.1:11724-12968 GCA_964458135.1 uncultured Saprospiraceae bacterium
AAGACATTTGGCCTCCATCAACTCCGGCAGGATTGTAGTTTAAGCCGGAAAACGGAGGGCGCCCGGTAAAAGCCGCCCGACCTGAAAGGCGGTTTGGGTCAGCCATAATTCGGAATGCCTTAGCGCTTGTTCGAGGGAGGCCGGGTAGGGAAGCATGGAAAAGGCCGCCTGCAATCCCAGCCTTTCCATCGCTTCGGGATCGGCTTCCAGGCTGCCGCAAAGTGCGATGACGGGAAGGTGAAACTGCCGGGCTTCGCGGCACAAGCCGGCGATAAGCTTGCCGCTTGCCGATTGAGCATCCAATCGGCCTTCTCCCGTAATTAGCAGGTCGGATTCCCCTAGCGCCGCCCGCAGGCCGGTCTCCCGAAATACGATATCCGTACCGGGAAAGAGTTGGGCGTCGAGAAAGGCGAGCGCGCCGAATCCCAATCCACCGGCGGCGCCCGCACCCGGTATAGCAGCCAGATCGCCTCCGCCCTGTTGCCGCCAAAGGAAGGCCAAGTGCTGCAACCCCCGCTCTAATTGTAAGACGGCTTCGGCGCCGGCGCCTTTCTGGGGCGCGTAAACCTCGGCGGCGCCCCGCGGGCCGGTGAGGGGATTGTCTACATCACACAAAACTTCGAAAGCAACCTGGTCAAGGGTGGGAATACGTCCGGACTTATCGATGAGCGCAATGGCTTCCAGATTATCGCCACGGGGGAATAGCGCTTTGCCCTGTTCATCGAGAAAGCGGTAGCCCAATGCGGCGGCCATGCCGGCGCCGCCGTCGTTGGTGGCGCTACCCCCGATGCATAGCAAAATGCGCCGGGCGCCGCGCCGCAGCGCGTCAACGATCAGCTCCCCCGTACCGTAGGTGCTCGTTTGTAATGGATGGCGTTCCTCTGGGGATAAAAGCTGAAGGCCGGAGGCGGCAGCCATTTCGATATAGGCGGTGCGCCCGTCGGGTGACAGGCCGTAATGCCCGTTGACCGGTTTCCCTATCGGGTTGCTGACTTCCTGGGAGATGATATGGCCACTATGGTGGTAGGTGAGAATGTCGGCCGTACCTTCGCCCCCGTCTCCAAGGGGAAAGCTACGGGTCTGGTGCCGGGCCGAAGCCCGTTGGAGACCCTTTTCAATGGCGGCGGC
This sequence comes from uncultured Saprospiraceae bacterium, assembly GCA_964458135.1. GTDB lineage: Bacteria > Bacteroidota > Bacteroidia > Chitinophagales > Saprospiraceae > CAYWHT01. Next base: position 12,853 of record CAYWHT010000049.1, read on the forward strand.
CGCCGCCGTAGCGGAAAGGCTGTCTTTGAAAGAATCCGGGGCGATGAGGATACGCATGCTCGTTTATATAATTGAGCGTAAAACCCATTGGTCTTCAGCCAATGGGATGAAAGCGA
>CAYWHT010000050.1:0-12847 GCA_964458135.1 uncultured Saprospiraceae bacterium
CGCCCGCCAAGATGACAGCCATGTTGTTGGGTGCGTAGTAAGTGTTAAAATAGCGCTGGATATTGACCTGGGACGGATTTTTCAGGTTATCAGCCGAGCCGATGGTAGTTTGGGCGCCGTAGGGATGCTTGGGGAACAAAGACGCCCGCAGGGTTTGGTTGACCTTGCGGAAGTCCATATCCTGCATCATATTAAACTCTTCGTAAACCGTTTCCAATTCGGTGTGAAAAAGGCGCAGGGCCATCATGCGGAAGCGTTCGGCTTCGAGCTTCATCCAGCGTTCCAGCTCGTTGGAGGGAATGTCATTGACGAAGACCGTTTGTTCCACCCAGGTATAGGCGTTGGTTTTCTGGGCGCCCAGGGCGCTAACCAATTTATCGTATTCGTTGGGCGCCGCCCATTGAGCCGCTTCGTAGGAGGTGCGGTCGATTTCGGCGTAGATGCGCCGGCGTTCCTCCGGATCGTCGGTTTGCCGGTACTGCTCGTAAAGGGCGGAAATTTTTTCCAGTAGCGGCTTTTCTCGTTCCCAATCCAGAGCGCCAATTTTGCTGGTGCCTTTGAAGAGCATGTGTTCCATGTAGTGGGCGAGCCCGGTAGTTTCGGGAGGGTCTTGTTTGGAGCCGGCCCGGACGGCGATATTGGTGAAGATGCGGGGCTCGTTGGTATTAACGCTCAGGTAAAGTTGCAAGCCATTGGACAGGGTGTACTGTTTCACCCCCAGCAAGTCGTCCTCAACGGTCCGGTAGTGATAAATGGGCGCCTTAGGTTCAATCATAATGCGGGTTTTGTGCGAATCGATCAAAATTAATTTAATAACGCTTTGCTTCCATTTTGTGTTTTTCCGGAGCCCGGATGGTGTTCGGATCGGGCGGAAGACGGTCGGGTTTTGTCAACAAATTGAACGGGGATTGTAAAATTTCAGACGGAAAATTATAATATTTGTTAACAATCATTCTGAGAAAGCGACATCAACTCCTAAACCCCCCAAAGGACAGCATGGATTTCAAAGCGGCCAAAGCGCACGAACAGCAATTTTTTAAAAGGAATCAGTTTGAAGAGGGATTACAGTTTTTTGGCCAGTTGGCGAAGCAGGATTTTAACCCCGACCCTCTGGCGACCGGTTGGCTGAAGCGCGTATTTTACCGCAATCAGGAATGCCGGTTTATGGCGACACTGGGCTACCAGTCGATGTCTTACCAGCATGGTCAACACTTGTTACTGGATCCTTTTTACCGCGGCCTTCTGGACCGCCATCCGGATTTAGTGGGCGACATCCACATCAATCTCGGTGAATCCTCTTTTTACCAGGGGGAGTACGAGCAGTGCATCCGTCACTGCGATCAAGCAATTAAAGCGATCGAACGGGTGGCCACTCTTTTAATCCTCGCCGACCGGGAGTATTCCCTCATCCGGGCCTACTTGATTTTGGGCAAAGGATATTGGCAAAAAGGCGATTACTACCGGGCGCTGCAAAACTATCTGAAATCGCTGGTGAGCTGCTGGCAGTATTATGACAGGGAACATTACCTGGTCGGTCGATTATACACCTTGATTGGCGGGGTCTATTTGGATCTGCGTCAATACCAATTGGCTCACCAGTTACTCGAGGAGGCGCTGCGCGTACTTCGCAAGGCGTTGCCGGTCAACAACCATTGGTACATTGGGGTAGCGGAGTTGGAATTGGGGCGTTGCCTCGCCAAAGGAGTGAACGCCTTTGTTGGGAAGGTTAGCCGGAAGGAATTGATTGCCGGGGCGGAACAACATTACGAAAGGGCGCAAATAATATTTGACAATCAAAACGAATCGCAGCAACCGAATCGCTATAGTGCTGATTTGCTGGGGTTGCGTGCTTTGCTGGCGGCAAAGCGAAAACCAGTAAAACCTTCAGAAGTCAAACCCCTCTTTTCTGCCGCAATACAGGAGTGGAAAAAGGTCTTTGAGGATCGTCCCCATCCCAAAATTGCCTGGGCTTATAACCATTGGGGAAGTTATTATCTAGATCAGGCCGAAAGGCGCTCATCCGACGATTTGCCATTGGCAACTTTGGTCAACCATGCTCTGAGAATGGTCGCCGATGCCAAGGCGGCCAACCGGGTAGCGCTTCTTGAAAAATACGAAAACAAGCCAGCCCTGGAACAATCATTGACGGGCGCATTGTCAAAAACGGCGCTTCTGGCTTCATTGAAGAATGAATCCAAGGCATTGTTAGTTAGGTATTTATACTTAGATGGAAAGCCCGAAGATCTGGAACAGGCCAGAATTATTCTCGAAGTAGCCATGGATTTGGTGGACCGGGTAAAAGTGCAGTTGCCCTTCATGGAATCCAAAATGGAAATGAGCCGTTTGGCCCGGCCTATTCACGAAATGGCCATGCGGGTCCTGTACGAAACAAGGCAGGCAAGTAGCGGAAAAAAGAAGGATCAGCTGGCCGATGAAATCTTACACCTGCTGCAGCGCAGTAAAGTGGTCTCCTTAATCGAATCTGTACAAAATCCCGGAAGATTTCACTTTGACCGGATTGTTGGCGAAGGGCTAAATCCGGATCCGGAAAACATTAATGTTCTCAATAGAATTGTAAACCTTATCCTCAAGAAAAATGGTGATTCTGCTAGCTTGAACGGAATGTTGAATGAGGAAAGAAAAAGAAAATGGTTATTAGAAATAAATAGCTTTTTTGAAGGGTTAAACGAAAAACTTAAGCGGGAAGAACAAATTCAAAACCGAAAATTGTTTCCGCCTTTCACCGCAAACGCTTTAAAGAAAGCTATTGATAAGGACGGCCCCGGCCTGATCGTCTCCTATTTTTTGGGTGACCAGCATCTGTTCAAGATTCTCGTTTCCAGAAAAGAATTTAAATTCGAAATGATCTATGGCAGGGAGCAGATCCTGAGGCTTATCAAAATGGCGGAAGATTTTCCGAAGAAAATCGATGGCTTGAGAGCTTACCGGAAAGACGATTCCGAATCACGATCTTTGAAAATTCAATATTATTTGTCCGCCAATACTTTATACGAGGCGCTCGTAGCTCCTCTAAGTACTGCCTTAGAAGGTTATCAAAGGTTGTACATCATACCCGACGAAAGCTTGTGGAATATTCCCTTCGAAGCTTTGATCACAAGGAGGAAACCGGAAGACCTATCGAAACCATTTCCGGCTTATGACTATTTGCTGAATCAATACGAAATAGGTTACCATGCTTCCGTTGCACTACTGATGGCCACTTACGGTGGGAAGCCGAATTTCACTAAGGAACACCCCCGGTACCTCGGCATCGCCGCAAGCATCCGGGATGTGAATGGTCAGAAAAGGGAAGACGCGCAAAGCATGGAAAGAGAGATTTTTGCCACCAAAGAAATCTTTGAAAAGAACAACCTCCCGGCAAAGGTCATCTATGGGAAGGATTTAGAAGCCATGACCATCGAGCAATTACTGAAATGCATCAAAGGGGCGGATATTGTTCACATTTCGGGACACGGAAATGCGGGAGAAGGGGCAAAAACCGGCTCCAAAATTATTCTGGTGCGTAGAGGAAATCAAGAAAAACTGGTCTTAAGGGAGCGCGACCTGTTAAACCAAAATTTGGATACGGAACTGGTTATTTTGAGCTCCTGCTATGCCGGACTGGGTATCCCGGTTCCCGGAGAAGGAGTTTTCGCCATGAACCGGGCCTTTTTGCAGGAGGGCGCCCGCAATATCATCTACACCCTACTGCAGATTAACGGGGATGACGCCAATAATTTAATACCGGGTTTTTTCGAGAGGGTGCTCCAACCCGGTCAACCATTGAGTTTCGGGGCGGCGCTCAATCAAATGAAGCGCAACCTGTGCAAATCCCCGGATTACTCGCCCTCGAACTGGGCAAGTATGGTTTTCTTGGGCAACCACCTAACCACGGTGCCCGGGAAGAGACGATAGCCAGATTTTGGTGGAGGATAAACCAGCGCTTAGACAAACTGTGCAACCGAATCGTAAATCTTGTAGTTGATGTAGGCCTCTACTTCCTTCGTTGCGTAGCCATCCGCCTCGAAACGAATAAAATGCCATCCCGGAAATAGGTACGTATCATTGAATACGTCTACATTTATTTCTCGAACACCGGGAGCAAATGTTTTCTCAAACACCTTCCGCTCGGCATTGTCGTAAACCGCCATTTGCAAGCTCGTGATCACGGGCTCCCGGAACTTGATGAAAATGTGATCTGAAAAACGGTTGTCGGTATCTTTTATATCCTCGAAACGAAATTTTTTCTGGGAAGAGGCTTGCGCTAAATCGTGATTTCTGATTGCTGAAAGTCTGTTAATGGCCCCGGGGTGCGGCGTAAATGAATTTTGTAGCGACTTCATATTTTCCAAAAGCCGTTCCACCGTTTTGGCGTGAAAAGGTTTGCCGTAACGGGTGGTATACCCCCGGTTGTTCAGTTCCTGGGCAATCTTGTTTTTGGAATAATTCCAACGGTAATATAATTCTGCAATGATGGGGAAATCGCGCCAGGAAACCTGGTCAAAGAAAACTTGCCTTTTCTTTTGCCTGGCTGCATTGATTTGGGTCTGCTTATCTTTGATTTTAGGGTTTCCAAGCTTAACGCCTTCCTCCCTTTTGGCCTTCAGGCGGGAGGCAATGTTTTGATTGCGCGCCTCTAGCTCCTCCCGCTGTCTTTTTAATACCTCGATTAAAAATTTTAAAGCGTCTCCCTTCTTTCTTTCGATGGCGGGAAAATCACAAAACTTAAAGGGCGTTCCATCATCTTGCAAACGCGTTAGCAAGCCTACATTTTCCGGACGCAAAAATGGCCTGGAATCGCTTATGTACAGTTCGGCATACTCGGCGCGAACCCTCGCGATTGACCTGTCAAGGCAGTGCTCCAGCTGTCTACGGGGATTACCGGAGCTCAAAACACAAGAAATGGTATCCACTAATGCTTTGTCCTCTGTTTCTATCTCTTGTCGTAACCGTTCCCGGATACTTTCCTGCTCACTACCGTTGCTGATCATTAAAAGCACAACTCGATCTTTTTCCTCTTTAGCTATGTGAAATGCTTCCGCTTTCCGCGACGGTTGGTTGGCATTTTCGGTATTCATTTCCTTTTTTATTTCTTTAGTTACAACTAAACCCATTGCGCTTGGTCGTATCCTATATATATAATCTCCTTTAGCACACACTGGTTGAAAAGCTATTCCTTCTTTCGCAATTCATGTCCGTTATGAGATTACTCCTTTTGCCCAGGGAAAAGTAAACCAGTATTTGGGAACAGGGAATTTGAATGGATTATGGTCAGACGCCGCTTTCCTGTTTTCACCCGAATCCAATCACGTGACAATGTAAAACAAATATTAAATAATGTCAAATTTTTTTCCAGTGGGGCTAAGATAAAGAAAAAGTAGACAAGTCCTATGGTACAACTGATAAAAATTTGACAAACCTTTTTGACAAATCCAATTTTTTTGGCTAATTTTGAATCATCAAAACCTTAATTAGATTTGTCCAACGTCTTTATTCAGGTTTTTATGCATGAATTGCACCACCTCATCCATAAGCTATGAGAACTCCATCACATCAACCCGAACAAGAAGAGAACTTTTTCAAAAACTTCCTCATCCGCAGCGCCGGCGCCGATCCGGAAGTACTGCATCACTGCCCTTCCGAAGAGCGTACACGATACCTAATCATCGGAAGCTGTGTCTTGATTCCGGCTCTACTTGGCACCTTTTCCGGCGGTTACGCCATTAGTTTGATCAGCGATACCCCCTGGCTACCCTACGTATTCGGACCGATTTGGGGATTGGTCATTTACTTGATCGACCGGGCCGTCGTATCCGGTATGAGTGGCAGAGGGTTTACGCCTAGCGTGGCCCTGAGAGTTTTGCTGGCGATCATTATCGCCCTTATCGTTTCGGTGCCGCTGGAACTCCGACTATTTGACGATGAATTGAATGAATTGCTTAGAGAAGACCTGATTGAACGCCAACGAACCGCAGAGGCACGGTGCGAACAACAACTTGCTCAACAAGACAGGCTTTTGAGCGAACAACAAACCAAAGTAGACAGTCTCTGGGGTGTTTACACCGGAGAAATCGACGGTACCAGAGGCACCGGATTACGTGACATCGGACCGGTGGCCAAAGAAAAATTCAAGAAATACCAAAGGGAAAAACAGCTTCGTGATTCTTTGGCGCAAGCAATTCAGGAGCGTAAAAAGGAAATTGAAGTCAACCTGCAAGATCGCTTATCAGATATCAATAACTACCATTCCGCGGGCATCCTCAAGCGCATACGTCTGCTGGGTGAACTGACCGACCGAGACTGGCACGCCAGTTACGCCGTGTGGCTTATTCGGAGCCTGTTCCTATTGCTCGAACTCATTCCTATACTCACCAAAATGACCAGCCCGCCGGGAGGGACTTACGACTACTTTGTTAAAGTCCGCGCCAAAATGTACAATGATTGGAATGGTGAAAAAGCGGAACAGCAGAAGCAGCAAAGGGTGCTGGAAACACGCCTCAAAGCACGCCTCCAAAGAATGAAGCTCGAGCGCCAAAACTTAGAGCAGGAAATACAGCACCAGGAAGATCAGCTTCGCTTTCTTAACAAAAAATTGATAGAGGTAGCATCCGCTCAAACGACTTTTGAAGAAAAGCTCCTACAACTCCAAAGCGAAAAAGTGCGCCTGGATCTGATTGAACAGTCGCAGCGCGTCTTCGACGAATTTGTCGCCTTCTTGCGTACGCTGATCAATCAGTTGGGCGCGCCGTCGGCATAAGGCTGTAAAGACATTTGGTTGAGCAATGCCAAGTTGGTTGGATGGAAGGTTCTCTAAGGATTTGGCTGATCCGGTTGGGGGCCTTCTTTTTTACTCTCCCTTCAATGCCCCCTCCTTGGCGGCTTCCTTCAATTCTTCGTTGGCGTAAATGGCAACTTCCACCCGCCGGTTTTGGGCGCGGCCACTTTCCGTTTCGTTGCTGGCCACCGGCTTAGTCTCCCCGTAGCCCACCGTCGAGATCCGGCCGGGATTGACGCCCTTTTCGATCAGGTAAGTGGAAACGGAATTGGCGCGATTGCGCGACAGGGTCATGTTGTATTCTTCGGCGCCCTTGCTATCCGTATGCCCGGCGATTAACAAATTGGTGCGCTCGTATTCCCGGATGGTGTTGATGAGTTCATTCAGGTTCTCTTTAGTCGTAGGCGTCAACTTATAGGAGTCAAATCCAAACAGTAAACCCGAGTCGAAGGTGACCAGAATGCCTTCCCCCACGCGTTCAACTTCGGCGCCTTCCACCTCTTCTTCGATTTCCTCGGCCTGCTTGTCCATGTAACGGCCGATCAGGGCGCCGGCCGCGCCACCTACAGCTGCGCCAATGATAGCGCCCGCGGCGGTATTGTCGGCAATCAACCCGCCCGCTGTCGCTCCGGCTGCTGCGCCGATGGCGCCTCCCTTGACCGCCTTACTGGTATTGCAAGCCGGCACAACCGAAATCAAAGCCAGGAACAGAATAACTGGATAAATGCCCCGGATGTAATTCATGACGATATGGTTTAATGTTTTATACGAAAAACGCCCGTCTGCGGAGCCGTGTTCGTACAAAGATGCTTCCGATGCCGATAATTAGACCGGGCCTTATTAAATTGGAGGCTAACAAGTAAAAAAAACGGAATATCCATGTCGCTGCGAATCCTACTAAATCTGATCCCCTTGTTTTTCATCACTATCTCGGCCTTTGGCCAACTACATCAGGACCTGTACAATGCTTACGATGACTTCCGGGAGCCCTCCATCGAAACGCGCCGGTTCAAGCATGCCGATATCATGCCGCTCATGACCCGCTCCGGGGCCGGCTGGAAGGTCGATACCGCCGGCTATTCCATCCAGGGGCGGGAAATTCTGTCCCTGCAATTGGGGCAAGGAGATACCCGCGTATTGCTCTGGTCGCAGATGCACGGCGATGAGCCCACGGCCACCATGGCTATCATGGATTTGCTCAACTTCTTCTCCGCCTCCGGAGATGATTTTGACCCGCTGCGCCGGCGCCTGCTGGACAATCTCTCCATTTACTTTGTTCCCATGCTCAATCCCGACGGGGCGGAACAGTTCCAACGGCGTAACGCCCTGGGGGTCGACCTCAACCGCGACGCCCTGCGCTTGCAGTCGCCCGAGGCCCAACTCCTCAAGCATCTGCGGGATTCGCTGGATGCCGACTGGGGCTTTAACCTGCACGACCAAAACCGCTACTACGCCGCCGGGAATCAACCCAACCACGCTTCCATCTCCTTCCTGGCGCCCGCCTATAATTTCGAAAAAGACATTAACGAGGTGCGCTCCCGCTCCATGCAACTCATCGGCCTGATGAACGAGGTGCTGCAAGCGTACCTGCCCAACCGGGTAGGCAAGTACTCCGACGCCTTCGAGCCGCGCGCCTTCGGCGACAACATCCAGAAATGGGGCACCAGCACCATCCTCATCGAATCCGGCGCCTATCCCAACGACCCGGAAAAGCAGTTCCTGCGCAAACTGCACTTCGTCGTATTGCTCACCGCCCTCGACGGCATCGCTACCGGCGCCTACCAGGCGGAGCCCCTATCCAAATACCGCAATATCCCCTTCAATAACAGCGGGGCCTACCAGGACGTCCTCCTGCAGGGCGTGACCATCCAAAAACACGGCCGGCCCTTCCTCGTCGATATCGCCATCAAACGCCGGGAACGGGAATTCAACCAGGCCCACGATTTCCGTTACGAGGGCGTCATTTCCGACCTGGGCGATCTCTCCCCCTACTATGGCTTCGCTTATCAGGAACTCCCCGAAGATGGACTTCGCGCCTCGGTAGGAAAAATTTATCCCCGCACCATAACCGATACAGCCCGGTTAAACCAACTCCAACCCCTGGAACTACTCCGGCAAGGATATACGGAAGTACTGGTGGAAGATATACCGCAATCCGAACTGCCCCACCCAGCAAAACTCCGGTATACCTACGATTTCGATCCTGCCTCCAATGACATTGCGGTGGGCGGAACGCCTTCCCTTATCCTGGAGAAAGAGGGAGAAGTGGTGTATGCGGTGGTGAATGGGTTTTTGATTGATTTGGATGGTGGTGAATAGTGCCCGTTCTCGTTCCTCGGCCGGGTTAAAACGGTGCCTGCCTCCCGGAGGCTACGAGTTACCCATAAATCGGCCGCGGGATGATTGCAGCCTGAAGGGCTGAACTATTATAGCCTGGGGCATCGACCCAGGAGGGAGTCGCCGGCTTTTTACGAGCAGCCCTGAAAGCCTGCCCGACCATGCCTGGGCGGGGGCGACATCATGCGCGCGCCCCCGCCCAGGCATGGTCGGGCAAGCCTACAGGGCGCTGACGTGATCAAAACGATCATTTTTCACCCTGGGCGATGCCAAGGGCTTAATTATGGCAGCCCTTCAGGCTGCCTAAAAAGAGATGTGTAACTCGTAGCTCCCGGAGAGCAGGGCAGGCACTACTCCACCCTCAACGGCTCATACTCCGGAAACATCGAAAATTTCGCCGCTTCCACCTTCTGCCGGTAATCCGAGAACGGGCTTTCGAAAAAAGCGTTTACGGCTTCCAAGACCCGTTGGGTGTGCGTACGCATCTGTTCCATTTTGCGTTGTACCGGCTGGGTGGGGGCGCCGTCGAGGCTGCGCAAGTAGCGGCTGGCGCCGTAGATAGAACTGAGCAGGTTGCTATCGTCGCCCTGGATGCCTTTTACGTCTTCCGGCATCATGTATAGTTTTTCCAGCTCGGCGATACGCTTTTGTAGTTGTTTACCGTGTTTTTGCATGGCGGTGCGCACGCTGTCCGGGGCGTTGGTCATGGCTTCGCTTACGCGCTTGATGGTCTTGCCGGCCTCCTGCAGGCGGTCAAAACCGGCCGTGGCTTTCTCCACGACGGCCATAAAATTATCGTAGACTTCGGCCTTGGCGCGGTAGGCCTCCATGGGCAAGTCCAAACGCGGATCGGCAAATACCGTAACTTCGGTGGAATCTTTGTGGTCGCCGTACTCCATAACTAAGCTGTAAGTACCTGGCAGTACTTCGGGGCCGGAGGGCGGATCGGCATCAGGACGCGCCTCCCGGCGGGAGGGATAGCGCACGCCCTCGCGGCGCATGTTCCAATAAACCCGGTTCATGCCCGTGTCGATTTCGGTGCTGAAGGTGCGAATGGTATCGCTATCGGCATTGAGCACGTATACCTTCATCTTTTTGGGCGTCTTACCCGAGGAGGCTTCCATTTCCGAGGCCTCCCCATCGGTTTCGGCCTCCATCGGTTCTGCAGATGATCCATTCGGGTTATTCCATACGGTAAGCATAGCCCCGTAACGCCGGTTTTCGCCGCTGAAGATGGCGTCGGCCGAGAAGCGGGTGCCTTCGTAAGAGCGGTACTCGGCTAAATAGGCATCGGGTGCATCAAAGGCGGCGAAGGGCTGCTCCAAAACTTGCCCGTTAGTAGCGGCAATTTCCCGCAAAGGGCGAATGTCATCCAGGATCCAGAAAGAACGGCCGAAAGTGCCGATGATCAGGTCCTGCTCGCGGGGGTGAATATGCAGGTCGGAAACCGGAGCCGAGGGAAAGCCCTTAGTCCATTTGGTCCAGTTATCCCCTCCGTCGATGCTGAAGTACAAGCCGTGATCAGTGCCGGCAAACAGCAGGTTGGGTTCCTCAGGATCCTGAGCAAAGGCGCGCACGTAGCCGCTAACCTGCTCCTCATCTACAATCTGGCGGAAACGCTGCCCGTAATCTTCGGTGTGAAAGACCATGGGGCGCCAGTCGTTGCGGCGGTAATCGTTGACCACGACAAAAGCCTCTCCCCGCCGCCGGTTGGACAACTCGATAAAAGGAATCCAGCTGCCTTCTTTGACGCCGGGAAGGTTGCCGGCCAAGTTGGTCCAGCTTTCTCCGCCGTCCTGGGTCAGTTGCAGGTTGCCGTCGTCGGTGCCGACCCAAATGATGTTTTCGTCGACCGCACTGGGAGCGATGGCCAGGATGGTCGTGTGGTTTTCAGCCTGGGTGTCATCAATGGTCAACCCGCCGCTCAGGTGTTGCAGTTGCTTGGTGCTGTCATCAGTCGTCAGGTCGGGGGAAATGATTTCCCAACGCTCCCCGCAGTCGGCGCTGTAGTGCACAAACTGGCTGCCGTAGTACAGACCGCAGGTATTGAAAGGGTCCTGGGCGATGGCCGCATTCCAGTTGAACCGCAGGGGGATGGTGTCGGGGTGGGTGGGGCGTACAAACTTGGTTTTACCGGTCTCGCGGTCCACCATACCCAAGTTGCCGCCTTGCGACATGGCGTAAACGTAGCGGTTGTCATCGGGGCGGAAGACGACGTCAAAGCCGTCGCCAAAGAAGACTTCCTCCCAGTGGGCATTGCGGATGCCGCCCGACTGCCAAACGTAAGCTGGACCCACCCAGGAGCCGTTGTCCTGCATGCCGCCGGCCACGTGGTAGGGAATATCCATGTCGTAGCTGACGTGGTAAAACTGACCCACCGGCAGGTTGGCGGCGAAATACCAATTATCGCCGCCGTCGCGCGACATGTAGAGGCCGCCGTCGTTGCCGTTGATGATATAGTCGGGATTCTCCGGATGAATCCATAGGGCGTGGTGGTCGGGATGCACCCCTTCGGAATAGGGCAGGATGGTTTCAAAAGTCTTGCCGCCGTCTTCACTGCGCGACACCAGCGAATACAAATTGTAAATGCGGTTTTCGTTCTTCGGGTCGACGAAAATGTCGGCGTAATAAAAGGGCCGGTTGCCAATGTTTTTGGTGGCCACTACGCGGAAGGTTTTACCCCCGTTGGTAGACTTGTAGAGGGCGTTTTCCTCCGCTTCCACTAAGGCGTAGACGATGTCGGGGTTGGAAGCGGCGATGGCCAATCCGATGCGGCCGAGTTCCCCTTCCGGTAAACCGTCTTCGTGGGTGCGTTCCTGCCAGGTATCGCCGCCGTCGTAGGTGACGTAAAGCCCCGATCCCGGGCCTCCCGAGTCGAACGTCCAGGGTTTGCGTTCGTGCTGCCACATGGCCGCAATCAATTTGTTGGGGTTGCTGGGGTCAACAACCAAATCGGCGCAGCCGGTGGTATCGTTGATGTGCAAAATTTTCTCCCAATTCTTTCCGCCGTCGGTAGTGCGGTAGACGCCCCGCTCCGGGTTCGGCCCCCAGGGCGAGCCCATGGCCGCGGCGTACACGACCTCGGGATTATCGCGGTGGATGATGATGCGGTGGATCACCTTGGTATTCTCCAGGCCCATGCGTTCCCAGGTATCCCCACCGTCCAGGCTGCGGAAGATGCCGGCGCCGCTGTTTTGTGAGTTGCGCGGGTTGCCTTCGCCGGTACCTACCCAGACGACATCCGGGTTGGCCTGATTGATGGCAATGGAGCCTATAGACTGCACGGGTTGGTCATCAAAAACGGGTTCCCAGTGAATGCCGCCGCTCTCGGATTTCCAGAGCCCGCCCGAAGCGGCGCCGGCGTAAATGATGTCGGGTTGATCGATCACCACATCGATGGAGGTGATGCGGCCGCTCATGCCGGCGGGGCCAATGTTGCGGGGCTTGAGAGCTTCCAGCTGCTCCAGGTCGATGGTCTGGCCGAAGCAAAGGGGGCCGGCGACCGTCAGGACAAAGGCCGCCAGTAACATCCGTATCTTGGTCATAATTGCGGAATTTAGGTTAGGATTTTTCAATTAGGAGGCTAAAGTTAAAGGTTTGCAAGGAGTTATTTTAATGAAGCATCTTTCTACTTCTACCTTCTACCAATGTAAGCTGCAGTATTTTCTAAAAACCTAAAAGACCTCGGGCGCAAACCAAATTGTCGCAACAGCAAGAATGATTGCAATTGGCTTA
>CAYWHT010000051.1:0-7778 GCA_964458135.1 uncultured Saprospiraceae bacterium
CATTCAGGACTGGATCGTCAAGCGCCAGCTGTCGGGCATCGAAGGCATTATCGAAATCAGTAGTTTCGGAGGATACCTAAAGCAATACGAGGTGGCGATCGATCCTCCTTTGCTGCGCACTTACAACCTCTCCCTGACCGAAGTGTATAACGCCCTGGCCCGCAATAATCAGAACAGCGGGGGGAGTTATATCGAAAAACGCACCAACGCCTATTATATCCGCACCGAAGGCATGGTTGAGGGGATGGAGGATATCGAAAATATCGTCGTGGCCCGGCGCAACAAAGTACCCGTCTTAGTCAAAGATGTCGCCAGGGTGCAGCTCGGCAGCCCCAAGCGTTTCGGCGCCATGACGATGGATGGGGAGGGCGAAGCCGTGGGCGGCATCACCCTCATGCTCAAGGGAGCGAATTCCTCCAAAGCCGTCTCCAACGTGCGGGATCGCGTCGAACAGGTGCGAAAGTCACTGCCCGAGGGCATCGAGTTATATCCCTACCTCGACCGGGCCGATCTGGTGGCCGAAACCATCGAAACCGTGCGGAGCAATCTCATCGAGGGGGGGCTGATCGTCATTGCGGTTTTAATTCTGCTGTTGGGGAATTGGCGCGCGGGCGTCATCGTGGCTTCCATCATCCCGATGGCCATGCTTTTCGCCATCATCCTGATGAATATCTTCGGCGTGACTGCCAACTTAATGTCGTTGGGCGCCATCGACTTCGGCATTGTTGTGGATGGCGCAGTGATTATCGTGGAGGGGGTGCTTTTCGCCCTCGTTTCCAATTACGCCGGGCAGCAACTTTCTCAGGAAAAGATGGATGAAGTGATTATCGACTCGTCTAGTAAGTTGTTCCGCTCGGCAGTATTCGGGGTATTCATCATCCTGGTGGTTTTCGTGCCCATTATCACCTTGACGGGGGTGGAGGGTAAAATGTTCCGGCCCATGGCGTTGACGTTTTCTTTTGCGGTGCTTGGCGCGCTCCTCCTATCCCTGACCTACGTGCCGATGATGGCCGCCGTCATCCTGCCCAATACCATTCGCGATAAGCGGACCTTCTCGGACCGGTTGATCGATTTTTTCAAAAGCCTGTACCGCCCGACGCTGCGACAAGCCCTGCGCCTTCCGGTATTGGTGTTGAGTGTTTCCGCCGGCTTATTGGCAGGGGCTTTTCTATTATTCCGCACCCTTGGCGCCGAATTTATTCCGACCCTGGAGGAGGGCGACCTGGCTATGCAGATGACCATTCAACCGGGCAGCTCGTTGCAGGAGAGTATCCAAACCTCCACCAAAGCCGAAAAAATATTGCTGCGCCATTTTCCGGAAGTGGAGCACGTCGTTTCCAAAATCGGTACGGCGGAAGTACCCACCGACCCCATGCCGATGGAAGATGGCGACATTATGATCATTCTCAAGCCGAAAGCGGAGTGGACGACGGCCAAGACCCGGGAAGGACTGGTCGCGGCTATGAAAGACAAGCTCTCGGTTATCGCCGCGGCCTCCTTTGACTTTACTCAGCCGATTCAGTTGCGCTTTAATGAATTGATGACCGGAGCAAAAACCGATATCGCGGTTAAAATTTTCGGCGAAGATACCGAAACGCTCAGTCAGCTGGGGGATCGCGCCGCCGAGCTCATCGACGGCATTCCGGGAGCGGCCGACGTGCGCGCGGAAAAAACCGAGGGGCTGCCCCAACTGGTCATCCACTTCAAACGCGAAAAAATTGCGGAATACGGGTTCAATATCGAGGATATTAACTTGCTGATCCGTTCGGCCTACGCCGGAGAAAAAGTAGGAGTCGTCTTCGAAAACGAACGCAAGTTTGATCTGGTGGTGCGGGTGGACGAAAGCTACCGCGATGAACTCGATTTGAGTCAACTCTACCTGGAGCTTCCGGGCGGGCGATCCATTCCCGCCAGCGAAGTGGCTTACGCCGAATACCGGGAGGGGCCCATGCAAATCTCCCGGGAAAATACCCGGCGCCGGATCAACGTAGGGGTCAACGTGCGCAACCGGGATGTAGCCAGCCTCGTGGAAGATATTGAACAGCGATTGTACGAGCAACTGGATCTGCCGGCGGGTTATTCCATTCGCTTCGGGGGGGATTTTGAAAACCTGGAAAAGGCCCGCCGCCGGTTATCGGTAGCGATTCCGGTGGCGCTGGCGCTGATCTTTATCCTGCTCTACTTTACCTTCGGCCGCCTGAAGTACGCCCTGATGATTTTTACGGCCGTTCCTATGGCGGCTATCGGTGGGATTGTGGCCTTGTGGTTGCGGGGCATGCCTTTTAGTATTTCGGCGGGGGTCGGATTTATCGCCCTTTTCGGGGTGGCTGTGCTCAACGGCATCGTATTAATCAGTCACTTCAACCGCCTGCGGTACGAGGAGCGCCAAACCGATCTTTTCCAAATTATCATTCAGGGCGGCTCGGACCGTCTGCGGCCGGTGCTCATGACGGCGACTGTGGCGGCGCTCGGCTTTTTACCCATGGCCCTGTCCACCTCCAACGGAGCCGAAGTGCAAAAGCCACTGGCTACCGTAGTGATCGGCGGATTGATCACCGCTACGGTGCTGACCCTGGTGGTGTTGCCGGTGTTGTACTACCTCGTCAACCGGAAGCGGGTGGCCCCGTCGCGTAAAGCCACTTTGTTAGCCGGAGCAATGGTGCTTGCCGGTTTGGGGTTGCAGGGGCAAGAGGCGCCGGTCTTATCCGCAGATTCCGCCGTGCAGCATGCCCTGCAAAACCATCCCGATCTGCAAAACGCCGAATTGCGTATTCGGCGGGCGGAGTTGGGCATTGAAGGGGCGCGTCGTCTTCCTCCGGCCAATTTCAATATGCAAGCCGGGCAGATCAACACCGAAAAGGTGGATTACAATTTTTCGGTCTCCCAATCGCTGGGCAACATGGCTGCCGATAGGCAACGCAAGGAAGTGGCCCGGGCGGATGTCGCCCTGAAAAAAGATGAACGGGCGCTGACGGCGCACGAATTGCGCTATCAGGTGCGTAGTGGCTGGCGCCATTGGCAGTATGCCTTCCGCCGGCGACAGCTGCGGAGGCAGCAGCTCGAGTTGTTTCAGGCTTTCGGCCGGCGCGCCGATTTGCAGTACCAAACCGGCGCGATCAGTGGACTGGAAAATACGCTGAGCGACAATCAGTTGCTTCAGGCGGAACGCGCCCTGACCGAGGCCGAAGTCGTTGCCCGGCGCTCGCTGGCCAATTTATTGGCCGCAGCTTATCTACAAGGCAACTTTCAACCGCCGGAGCAGGTCCTGTCTCTGCCACAGCCGGACACCAGCGCCCTGGCCGGCGTGCTCACCAATCCGCTGCGGCGGGAAGCCGCCCTGAGCCGGGAAGCAATTGCGCTGGCGGATAAGGCGAAAGCACCCGAATTTACGGTGGGGTACTTTAACCAGAGTATCCGGCCCGACTTTGCTTTCCAGGGGGTGCAGTTGGGGCTCAACTTGCCCATTTTCACCAAGTCGCAGCGTATCCGGGTGCAACAGCTGCAAATCGAGGAAACGGAGGCCGAAAATCGCCTGCGCCGGCGGGAAGCACGCCTGCAGCGCCAACGCGAACGGGCCTTGCGGGAAGTTATCGTGTTGCGCCGGCAACTGGACGAACAGGGGCAAAACCTGCTGGATCAGGCCCAAAACTTACGCAGGCTGGCTGACCGCCGCCTCGAAGAAGGAGAAGTAGATTACTTTCAATACCTGCAGAGCCAGCAAGCGGCCCTGCAGAGCGAACTGGATTATCTGGAGCTCAAGCACCGCTATAATCAATCCGTACTCTATTACCAATACCTGACTGCGGAATAATTCCTATTTCAATTAAAAAAAAAGTATCATGCGATTGACTCAATATATGACCGGAATAATGCTGGCGTTGCTGATGACTTTCGTCAGTTGTCAAACGGAAGAATCGGCCGGGGAGACGGCTTCCGCCGCAGCCGATGCCACGGGCCCGGAAACGGTGGGTGTACATCTGACCGGCGAGCAGCTGGAACTGGCCGGAATTAAAACTGGAAGACCCGCCAAAAAGGAGGTCTCGGGCTTTGTCGAGTGCACGGGAATGATCGAAGTGCCGCCCGCCAATCTCACTTCCGTATACGCCCCCGTCAAGGGATTCGTGCGCCAGGTTAGCCACCTGCCGGGTGACTACGTCAAGAAAGGAGAGCGCCTGACGCGCCTGCAGCATCCCGAAATGATCCGCCTGCAACGGCAACTGCTGGAGTCTAAAAGCCGCCTCTATGCTTTGCAGAAAGATTTCGAACGCAAAGACACCCTCGCCACCGCCGATGCCGCTTCCCAGCGCGCATTGGAGCAGGCGCGGGCCGAATTTGAGTTGGAGCAATCCCGCTACCGGGGTATTAAAGCCGAATTAAAACTCATCGGCCTGCCGGTAGACCGGATTGAACATAAGGGAAAAATCCAACCCGAACTGAATATTTACGCCCCCACCAGCGGTTACCTGACCCAGGTTAATATTAATAACGGCAAACTCATTGCTCCGGAAGATTTACTTTTCGAAATCGTTGATAACCGGCATTTGCACCTCGAAATGCAAGTGTTTGCCAAAGACATCCAGCGTATAAAAAAGGGGCAGCGCATCGAAGCCCATCTTTCCGGCAACCCGGAACAAAGGCTGGAGGGCGAAGTCTACCTGGTGGGCCGCCAAATCGATCTCGAAACCAAAACGGCGCCGGTGCATGGCCACCTGAACTCCTCAACGGAGGATCTGGTCTTCGGCCATTTCGTGCAGGGCCGCATTTTTACCGAGCCCCGAATGGCTACCGTATTGCCGACGAGCGCCGTAGTACGGGATGGCAATCAAACGTTTATCTTCGTGAAAAAAGGAGAACGGTTTGAGCGCCGGCAAGTTAGATTGGGGCGCCAAGAGGGCGACCTTTTTGAGGTCGATAGCCTTCCGTTGGGCCCCCGGGAAGAGATGGTGCTGGAAGGAGCTTATTACGTAGCCGGCAGCGAGTGAGGTTCGAAGACTTGGTTTGCGGTGAATAGGCTTTAGTCGATTAATTGTCGGATTTATTCCGTATCTTGGAACAATAAGGGGAAAAACTTCGTAGTTTATATTGTTGTCGAGTAAAAAGAATACCACTATCTTTTTGTACTACCCGTACTAAGTTACTTTTTCTAAAAAAGTCGTCCTACTGGACGGATAACAGGGTTTCACGCCTTGTAAACCTGAAAAAATTCAAATAGCACCAAGAGTAGTATGCGAATTGTTGCACTCCTATGTTTAGTGCTGGCATGCGATGTTGTTTTTGGGCAACTGCAAATGCCAGAGATTGATCCGGAAGAAGGAAAGGAGCAGTGTGAGGCTTTATGTTCTCCCGGTGTTCTGGGTAGTTCCCGAAGCCGGGGCATCGAATTTGCTTACAACTCCTTTGGTGGAGCGCCGGTGCGCCCGGAAGAGGGAGAATGGTCCCAACAGGCCGGTTACCTGGAATCCCTGCAATCGATCGTCGTAGATTTCAAAGCGCCTTTGCTGCTGAAACCCAAACTCAAAATCATCTTCAATTACGATCACGAGCCGGAAACCTATTTTTTCTCTCACGTACCGACGATTAACAACTTTTCTGCGCTAAGTCCCAGCTTTGGTGATATGTTCAACGACCTGCACACCCGTAGGTTGAAAAACAACGGGCTGGGATTAATCTTTCTTCGCCCCTTCGACGATCAGCACTACGGCGTGCTGCGCCTCAAAGCCGGTTTCCGGGGTGATTATAACGGCTGGATCAATTTTGGTCAGCGCTACGCCAGTTACAGCCTCTCGGCGCTTTATGGCGTCAAGAAAAGCCCGAACAAAGAGTGGGGCGTGGGATTAAATGTCACCCATAACTTCAACCGGACTCTCGCCGTACCTTTTTTCATGTACAACCGCACCTTCAATGAGAAATGGGGGCTGGAAGCCGTTTTTCCCGCTTACGTTCAGGGCCGGTTTAACATCGATAAGAACACCATTCTGCTTTTCGGTCCCGAATTCGAAAGCCAGTCTTATTCCATCGATGTGGAAAACAGCTTTACGCAGCGGGAATCTATTTACCACTTCAGCCACTCCGAGTTGCGTACCGGCTTTAGCCTGGAACGCCAGGTTGTACCTTGGGTATGGTTTAACGTAAAAGGAGGTTTTCAATTTAATTTCCAGACTCAATTCGAAGCCACCGCACCCGGCGCCGCTTCCTTTACGGCTACCCCGGATAATGCCTTCTACTTGCGCATTGGCTTTTTCATTTCACCACCGGACCGGAATTAAGAGATAGGCGGAATAATCCCGTGTTTTTGCTTATTTTCGGTAAAAACCGGTTCGCTACATGTTCGAAAAGCTTATTCCCTACGATGCGGCTTACATCATCCTGGAGGCCTATCTGCAGTACCACCACTTATTTAAAAAGATTACCAAGCGGGCTCACATCCGCTTCGAAATGCGTGACTGGCACGGTATGCAAGCCGATTCCCGGCAGCGTATCTCGCTTTACCGGGACTCGGTGGGAGAAACCACCGAAAAGGTGCTGGAATTCCTCGGCGCCCGCGCCCACGATCGCGAAACCTGGCGCGAAATCAAGGCCATGTACCTGGAAGAGGTGCTGAACTTCAATACCCGCAATATTGCCGAAACCTACTTTAACTCCATCTTCCGCCATAGCCACAAGGGATTGAGTGTTGACGAAGATTTGATGTTCGTGCACGCTACGGGCACTTACCGCGAATTTCGCTCCGCCCTGCCCATCCACTACACGATTTTTCTCACCCGCCCGCTCGATACGGCGGTTCACCAACTGTTCACCTACTTTTCTTTTGATGCGCCTTACGAAAACCTGGAGCGAGACATCCATTACGTCGCCCGTACGCTGGAGCGTAAACTGATCGGCCCGGAGCGCCCTATTCACCAGTCACGCATCGAGGTGCTCAAATCCGTATTTTATCGCAATAAAGGGGCTTACCTGGTCGGGCGGATTATTATGGAAGACCGTACGTACCCCTTTGTGTTGCCTTTACTACACGGGGAAACCGGCATTTTCGTCGATGCCCTGCTGCTGGAGTACAATGACGTCAGCTCGATTTTCAGTTACAACCGCTCGTACTTCCTGGTCGATACCGATATCGCCAGCGAAATGGTGGATTTTTTGCGCACCATCCTGCCCAGCAAGAGCCTGAGTGAGCTGTACAATTCCATCGGATTTGAGAAACATGGCAAAACCGTTCTCTACCGCGACTTCTTGCGCCACATGGACCGCTCCCTCGACAAATTCGGCATCGCCCCAGGCATCCCGGGAATGGTGATGAGCGTATTTACCCTGCCCTCCTACGGGATGGTCTTTAAAGTGATCAAAGATCATTTTCCACCACCCAAGAAAGTCACGGAGCGCGAAGTTAAACGCAAGTACCAGCTGGTTAATATGCACGACCGGGTAGGGCGCATGGCCGATAGCCACGTGTTTGAGAACTTCGTCTTCGATCTGGATCGTTTTTCCAAGGAATTGCTGGAGGAACTGCAGGAAGCCGCCCCCTCCAAGATCCGCATCCTCGAAGGCAATAAACTCGAGATCAAACACCTCTACGTCGAAAAGAAAATGATCCCACTCAATCTCTACCTCGAAAAAGCCACTACCGAAGAAGCCGAAGAGGTGATCGATGAATACGGGAAAGCCATCAAACAACTCGCCGCCGTAAATATCTTCCCCGGTGATATGTTGCTCAAAAACTTCGGCGTCACCCGCCTGAAGCGCGTGGTGTTTTACGATTACGATGAAATCGGCTTCCTCAC
>CAYWHT010000051.1:7788-12843 GCA_964458135.1 uncultured Saprospiraceae bacterium
CCGCATCCCCGAATCCGACGATTACCTCGATGAAATTGCCGGCGAACCCTGGTATTCGGTGGGGCCTAACGATGTTTTTCCCGAAGAATTCCGGCGCTTCCTTATCGGCCGCCGCGACATCCGGGAAATCTTTTACCAGCAACACAACGATCTCTACGATGTCACCTTCTGGATCAACGTACAGAAACAACTCGAACGCGGCGAAATCGTAGATGTCTTCCCCTACCGGCAGCGGCTGCGGTTTAAGTATATGTACGAGCATGAATTCAAACCAATAACCAAAGACTAAAATACGTGTAACCCGCCCGTAAGAAGGGGGTGATTTTTATCACTCTTCTTTCAAATATGAACGTTTATTCATAAGTTTGTACTTCGGGAGGAAAAGTGGCGTTAGAAGCGATAGGCCGAATAATAACTTCCCATCTGTTTAGTTATTAAGATAAATTCTTGAATCAACAAAAACATTAGCCTTATGGATACCACCAATGGTTCCCAGCCCAATATACCCTGGACGGACACCGATGCCGGGCAACGCATCCAACAACGCTTGCATAATGAAAAGACGCTGCAAGCGCTTGACCACTTGCTGGAACGCGTAAGTACGCTGGAAGAAGGCGTAGAAAAGCTCAATACCCTGCTGGAGCGGGGGCCCGGCATGGCCAGCATGGTCACCGACATGGCCGACGATACTTACCGGAAGGCCCAGGAACACGGGGTTGATCTGGAAGAGCGCATGCGTGGCGCCCTTCAGTTGGCTGATAAGCTTACCGAGCCCGAAACGGTGGAGAGACTCAATCAACTCATGGACCTCGCCAACCGGGCGCCCGGCCTGATGGCCATGATGGGCGATATGGCCGATGACGAAATGCGGGGCTTGCAGCAAAAAGGCGTCGACCTGCAAAGTGTGAGCGAAGTATTCCTCGCCGCAGGATTGGCCATTTCCGAGGCGCGGCAAGAGAAGCCCCGCCCGATGGGATTGTGGAGCATGATTCGCGCCCCGAAAGATCCCGACCGCCAAGTGGCTATCGGCTTCCTGATGAAGTTCCTCAAGAGCTTCGGCTCCTGCTGCCGCAGAAAATTATTCGAATAAACTCGGAGAGTATCCCTCTTCATAAATTCTTACAATCATTATGGCACACCATCAAGTATTAGTCGTGGGGGGCGGAACGGCAGGATTGTCTATTGCCGCCATGCTGAGCAATAAAGCCAACGCACCGGATGTCACTTTAATCGAACCGAGCGAAAAACACTACTACCAACCCATTTGGACGCTCGTCGGCGCCGGTGTGTTCTCCAAAGACGTTTCCGAACGGGAGGAAGCCGAGTTCATTCCCGAAGGCGTGGAATGGATAAAGGAATACGTCACCTCTTTCGATCCGGAAAACAACAGTCTTACTCTTCGCAACGGTGAAACACATACTTATGATTACCTCGTGGTAACTGCCGGCCTGCAAATCGACTGGGATGATATCCCCGGCCTCAGGGAGAGCGTCAGCAAGCCGGGTACCGGTGTTTGTAGCAACTACGCCATCGACACGGTAGAGGCAACCTGGGAAAACATCCGCAACCTAAAAAAGGGGCGCGCGATCTTTACCCAGCCCAATACGGCCATTAAGTGCGGAGGCGCTCCGCAGAAGATCTGTTACCTGGCCTCCCATAACTTCCAGAAGCGGGGCGTCTTGCAAGACATTGAAGTCGTCTTTGCTTCCGCAAAAGGCGGCATCTTTGCGGTCAACAAATACGCCAATACGCTGCGCAAGGTGATCGATCGTTATGGCATTACCACCAAATTCCAGCACGATCTGGCGGAGCTGCGCCCCGACGATAAAGTCGCTGTCTTCAAACACATGGAAACCGGAGAAATGGTGGAAGTGGATTACGACATGATCCACGTTACGCCGCCGCAAAGTGCTCCGGATTTCATCAAGAAGAGCCCGCTGGCCGATAAGGCGGGCTGGGTGAGCGTTGATAAAGATACCCTCCAGCACACGGAATACGCCAATGTATTTTCCTGCGGCGACTGCAGCAACCTGCCTACCTCCAAAACGGGAGCCGCCGTACGCAAACAGGCCCCTACTTTGGTGGAAAACTTGCTTTCCGTCATGCACGGCCACGCCCCCGAAAAGGTGTACAACGGCTACACTTCCTGCCCACTCGTTACGGGTTACGGCAGCCTGATTTTGGCCGAATTCGATTACGATAAGCAACCGATGGAATCTTTCCCCTTCGACCAATCCCAGGAGCGATACAGCATGTACGCCCTGAAAGCCTATGGCTTGCCGAGAATGTACTGGCACGGAATGCTGAAGGGAAGAGAGTTTTGAACGATACTCGATTGCGTTTGGATGGAGGTCGTTCTTTAGTCCGAGAACCGCTAACCCGGATGATGCATGAGTTTTTCGTAGGGAGCGGCGCAAATGGTTGCCAGGCCTGGTCGCTCGCAGGAATGGCGCCGCGTAATAGATCAATTCATGCATCATCCGGGCTAAAGCTTATGCCTGGAATGCCCTGTAGGATGTTCCGGGCATTTGTTTTAATGCCCAGCACTACCTACAAGATCGCGGCTCCGAGCAACTGCTCTGGTATGCCGAAAGCCTGCACCAATGCATAAGCATCCTGGCGCACTTCCCCGCATAGCTCATCGACCAATCGGTGGATGGCTTTGGTCTTATTGCCTTCCATGTAGCCTTTCTCCAGGAACCAGCCCTTTCTCGATTCCAGGGTATGCAGCGCAAAGAGCTGATAGACGCGCTCCATAGCCTGGTGCTCCGCCTCCGTTTCGATTTTGGTGAGCCCTTCCCGGAAGCGCTCGAGCACGAACCTTTCAACGAAGGCTTCGGCCAATTGGAGCAGATGGGTTTGGCATTCCAGGAAAGCGGCGTAGGCCGAATAGTCTGCCTTGATCAAGGACCGCATCCGTTGGCTGACAGTGTAGAGTAAGCGGTTTTCCCGAAACAGCAGTGCGCTGTGGTGAAAATCTGGATCGAGCAGGTGGTCGCGATCCGTATTGCGAATGATGATCGGGTTGCGCTCCCGGATATCGGTCGCAATATTGTTCCCCAGAAAGCGGAGTACGCCCATGACACCTTCTTCGCTGAATTCCTGCTTGAAACGGGTTAGCCGGCTGCGGGCCACCAATTGCATCAGCACGGTATTGTCGCCTTCGAAGGTGGTGAAGATATCCGTATCGGTACGCAGCGCGGGAAGCTCATTTTCTTGCAGGTAGCCCTTGCCGCCGCAGGCTTCGCGGCATTCCTGTAAGGCGCCGGTGGTAAACCAGGTGGCGTAGGCTTTAAGCCCGGCGGCTAAAGTTTCCACTTCCCGGCTATCCGCTTCGGTTCGCTGTAGGTAGCGTTCCATAAGTCGACCCAGGGCGAAGTGTAGGCCATAAGCTTTGGCGAGTAACGGCAATAAGCGGCGTTGGTGGGAGGGATAATCCAGGAGTAAACGCTCTGCGGAACCTCCCGGTGCGGAGAACTGGCGCCGGCGCAGTGCGTAGCGAATGGCGATGGCCAATCCCTTTTTGGCGGCGCTCAACCCGGCGCGGGCCACAAAAACACGCCCGCCCACCAGCGTGCCCAGCATGGTAAAGAAACGCTTGGAGGGATTGGTGATGGGGCTGTGATAAGTGCCGTCGGCCGCAACTCCACCAAAGCGGTTAAGCAGATTTTCGCGGGGTACTCGCACCTGGTCAAACCAAATGCGACCGTTATCCACGCCGTTGAGTCCCATCTTGTATCCGTTATCCTCTATGCGAATGCCCGCTAATAACCGGTGTGACTCATCGCGAATCGGGACCAGGATAGCGTGAATCCCGTGATTTTCTCCACGGCTGATAAGCTGACCGAAGACGGTGACCATGCGGCCGTGCAAGGCATTGCCAATGTATTCTTTTCCGGCTTCGTAGCGAGCTGTGTGTATGCTAAAGGCTTGTTGGTCCGCCTCGTAGGTGATCGTCGTTTCCAGGCCGCGCACGTTGGAACCGTGGCCGGTTTCTGTCATGGCGAAGCCGCCCGGAAGCTCCAGGGATCCTGCCTTTGGAAGGTATTTTCGATGATGGTCTTCCGTGCCCAATCCGTGTATACTGCCGCCAAATAAGCCAAACTGTACGCCAAATTTGACGGTCAGGCTGAGATCGAAGTAGGCGAGCGTCTCGAAAACGGTTCCGTAAGCGCCCATGTCGTTGCCGCCGCCGCTGTGCGCCGGATAGCCCAGCGCCCCCATTCCATTTTGCGCCAGGTGTCGGGTCCATTCGAGCACCAATTGGCGGTAATCTTCTTTCGCGGGGGGGCGCTCTTGCTGAAAATCCGGCCTCTGCAGGAGTTGCTCCACCCGACGCCGGGTATCTCCGTAGGGACCGTCCAATTGACTTTGCAGGGTAGCTGGGTGGAATCGGCCCCGGTGGGCTTCCCACTCGTAGCTCGCTACAGTTTCGGGAAAAAGGCGCCGGTAGGTGTCCAAACCGATAGCCCCCAACATTTCCTCGATAGCCTCGAGTTTAGAACGGGGCTCCGGGGCTTGCCAGGCGTCTGCGTGCGGTTTCTCCGTTCCGCTTGTTCCATGGGCCATCGCCAGTCCCAAATCCACCAGCGAAGCTTTACTGCCTTTCGGCAGATCGGCCTTGCAACGCAGCATTTCCACTTCCCATAATTTGAAAAGCTCCCGGCTCGGCGGGCTTTGGGGATCGCTCCACAGACGAATAAGGCGGCGGTCATCCTCATCTATGCCTGGCAGCTCTTCCGCCCGTCTGCGAAGGGCGTCGATCTTCGAAGGGGGCAAAACCTGATCCGACCAGGCCGCGTAAAAAAGGGGAATCAAGCTGCGTATGGCAGGAGAAAAGAGTATGCTGTAAGAAGGATTGGTGCTCATGACGTAAATAGTATATTGACTTTAACTATAAAAGCCTTTCTAACCCGAACAATGTTCATTCGCCGCCTGGAAAGGGGGGGCGGGGTGACAAGTAGCGCCTCGGCAACTAAATACCTGAGCGTTTTCGCGGCTTCTTTCGGCGATAGATGGCGCTGCTCTTCCTGCCCGCCATAGTGCTTGCACGAC
>CAYWHT010000052.1:0-10682 GCA_964458135.1 uncultured Saprospiraceae bacterium
CATTTTCCAGCCCCTCCTGAAAAAAGCCGCAAAAAAATTAATCCAAAAAAAAAGCTAGCGCGTTTACCATTTGTAAACTAAAATTTCGTAAATTAGACCTAAGGATAAAGATTATTCCTAACCAAACCCAAAGGGGTATGATGACCAGAACCGTTAAACGCAGGCTTTTAAAAGCCAAAATGACCCTCAATCAAACTATTCAAAACATTCTTGAGATCAATCATTACCGTAAAAAACTCCCTTACTTTGAAAATGCGAACCAGCGGCAACAAGCGTTAAAAGAAGAACTGCGCGTACTGAACAAGATCGCCGAACACCAAGCCAAGCTTATCCGTCATTACGAACACACCTTATCAGAGATGGATTGACCAGCCATCCACACCCGTACGTTAAATCTCTGCTTTTTCATTACATCAAACCCTGCCATTTCAACCGGCGGGGTTTGATCGTTTTAGGCTTTCGAAATATTTCGCAAAGTGTTATTTTTAGCTTACATTATATCGGTATTTGCATTAAAAAAAACACCCAATTCGTTTGACATGGCTCATCCCTATACCAACCTGGACAACCTGCGCTTCCTGCTGCACCAGGTACACTCCATTGAAGAATTGCTTCAACTGGAACGTTTTGCGGACTACGACACCGAAAGCATTGATTTGTTGTTGCAAGCCGCCAAAGATCTTGCCGACCGGGAGTATTTCCCCTATTTCCGGGAAATGGACGAGCAGCCCGCCCGTTACGAAAATGGGCGCATCATTACCCATCCGAAGCTGGGCTCCATCATTCGCCAGACGGCGGAAGCGGGGTTCCTAGGCCCGGCATTCGATTACCGATACGGGGGGATGCAACTCCCCCACCTGGCCGCCCTGGCCGCCGAGCACATCTTTGAGTCCGCCAACAACCACGTCACGGGTTACCTCGGCCTGACCGCGGGAGCCGCCCGCCTAATCTTTTCCTTCGGCAATCAACCCTTGATCGACACCTACGTGCCCCGAATGATGTCCGGACACTGGATGGGCACCATGGCCCTGACCGAACCCCAGGCCGGCAGCTCTCTTTCCGACCTGACCACCACGGCCTTTCCCGCCAAAGACGGAAACCATTATCAGATCAAAGGCCAAAAAATCTTTATTTCCGGAGGAGACCATCCCCATGCCGAAAATTTTGTGCACCTGGTGCTGGCCCGCATCGAAGGAGCCCCCGCCGGCACCAAGGGCATTTCGTTGTTTGTCGTTCCCCGCATGCGCCCGGATGCCGATGGGCAATTGGAGTTCAACGACGTCATAACCGCAGGCGACTACCAAAAAATGGGCCAAAAGGGATACGCCACGGCCCACCTCGTCTTCGGCGAAAATGATAACTGCTGCGGCTACCTGGTCGGCGAGCCCCACCGGGGGTTGAAATACATGTTCCAAATGATGAACGCCGCACGCATCGCCGTGGGCATCTCCGCAACCTCCGTAGCCACCGCCGCCTATCACGCTTCCCTGCACTACGCCAAAGAACGGCCGCAGGGAAGGCGGCTGCTCAATAACGGCAAAAAAGACCTTTCGGGCGAACAAAGCTTGATCATCAACCACCCCGACGTGCGGCGCATGCTGCTCCTTCAGAAAGCGATCACCGAGGGCGCCCTAAGCCTCCTGGCCGAATGCAGCCGGTACAGCGACCTGCTCCACAGTGAAGAAGCCGAAAACCGCGAGAAATACCACCTCCTGCTGGAGCTCCTCACGCCCGTGGCTAAAACCTACCCGGCGGAAAAAGGCCGGGAAGCCATTGACAACGGCCTGCAAGTCCTGGGGGGCTACGGTTTTTGCACCGACTTTCCGCTGCAGCAGTACTACCGGGATATCCGCATTATGGCCATTTACGAAGGCACCACGGGCATACAATCAATCGACTTGCTGGGGCGTAAAGTGACCCTGCAAAATGGAAAAGCCTTGCAGTTGCTGATGGAAGAGATCCAACCCACCCTGCAGGCCGCCGCCGACCTGGATGAACTGCGCCCCTACGCCCACGAATTGCAACAGCGCCTGGAAGCCTTGCAGGCCGTATTGCAACACTTGCTTACCTACGCCCAACGGGGGCAATTTGAGCGCTACCTCGCCGACGCTAACCTCTTCATGGAATTTGCCGGCATTATCCTGGTAGGTTGGCAATGGCTGAAGATGGGCGTTGCGGCCAAACAAGCCCTGTTGACCAATGCCAATGACTTTTCCACGGAATTTTACGAGAGCAAAATTCTGGCGATGCAGTTTTACTTCCGCTACGAAATCCCCCGAACCCTGGGGCTGGAGACTACCTTACTCAACGAGAACCTGCTGACCCTGCTGGGAGAGAAAGAATTGATCGCCTGATGGCGTGAACCAGAACAACAATCAACGACTACGCATGGAGCATACCGCCAAAAATGTGCAGCAAACCGGCCGGGAAAATAACCGACTTGAGGACGAGCTTTCCCGGCAACGCAACTTCCGGCTTTTTGACCTCCTTTACCGCCAGGACCAAATCCATCCCCTGGAGCGGTCTATGGGGGGCAAGCAGGGAAGCGAATGGGTATTCTACAGCACCCGGCAACTTATCGAAGAAGTAGAACGCACCGCCGCCGGATTGCTCAAACTGGGACTCCGGGCCGGCGACAAAATGGCCATCGTCAGCTACCGCAACCGCCCCGAGTGGAGCATCCTCGACCTGGCCAGCCAGATGGCAGGCATTATCAACGTGCCCTTATACCCTACCCTCAGTTCGCGGGAGTACAGCTACATCCTCAATGACGCCGGCGTAAGCTGCGCCTTTGCGGGCAGTGGCGATCTTTACACCAAACTGCTGGCGGCGCGGTCCGAAGCGCCCATCCTGCAACGCGTCTTTACGATGGACGAACAGGAGGGGCGCCCCTTTTGGCGGGAGATCCAAACGGATGACGGGCGGAAGGAGATGCAAAAACTCCGGGAAAATATTCAGCCCGACGACCTGGCGACTATCATCTACACTTCGGGAACCACGGGGCGCCCCAAAGGGGTGATGCTCAGCCACCGCAATATTATTTGGGTGGTCATCGCCACCCAGCGTATTCTGCCCATCGAGTCGGGCATGCCCGTGCTTAGCTTCCTGCCCCTCTGCCATATCTTTGAGCGTGCCGTTGCTTACGGTTATCTCTACCGCTGCCAAAGTATTTACTACACGGGTACGGATAACCTGGGCGGCGAGGAAGGCGACCTTCAACAGGTGCGTCCCGTATTCTTTACTACGGTTCCTCGCCTGCTCGAGAAAATATACGAAGCGATCTACCGCAAAGGACAAACTTTAAAGGGGGCGCAACGGCGGATCTTTTTTTGGGCGCTCCGCCTGACCGATGACTACGAATACGGCAAGCGCTACTACGGCTGGGCTGCCCTGCAGCGCAAGTTGGCCGACCGGCTCGTTTTCCGCAAGTGGCGCCAGGCTATGGGCGGTCGGGTGAAGGGCGTCATTTCGGGCGCGGCGCCTTGCCCGGTAAAATTGTTGCGCACCTTCTCCGCCGCCGGCATTCCGGTGCGGGAGGGATACGGCCTTACCGAAACTTCCCCCACGCTGACCGTCAACCGCTTTGAAGGGGGCGCCCGCCTGGGAACCGTCGGCCCCGCCATTTCGGAAGTGGAACTGCAGATCGATGACAGCGAAGGTTTTTACAACCGGGGAGAAGGCGAAATCCTGGCCCGGGGCCCCAACGTGATGCAGGGTTATTACAACCGGCCCGACGCCAATGCCGAGGCTTTTAAAGAAATTGACGGCAAGCAGTGGTTCCGAACCGGAGATGTCGGCAAATTGATCAAGGCGGCGGGTGGGGAAACCTTCCTGCAAATCACCGATCGCAAAAAAGAACTGCTCAAAACTTCCGGCGGAAAATACGTGGCGCCCGCTCCCATTGAAAACCGCTTGCGCGAACACCCCCTCATCGACCAGGCCATGGTGGTAGGGGAAGGGCGGCGTTTTGTTTCCGCCCTGATCGTCCCCAACGAAAGCGCCCTTAAAGACTGGCGCCTGCAGCACAATATGGAATGGCGTTCCCTAACCGACGCCATCCGGAGCGAAAGCATACATCAACATTACGCCGGTATTATCGAGGCGTGCAACCGGGATTTTAGCAACCCGGAACAAGTCAAGGCCTTCACCCTGATCCCCGACGCCTGGGAACCCATCAAGGAAGACGTGTCAGAAGCCGAACTGACTCCGACGATGAAGCTTAAACGCCGCGTCATCCTGAGAAAATACCGCAAGGAAATTGAGAAAATGTATGCCTAAATTAGAACGAGCCATTCTGGTCCCGCTTGCGCGTCTCTTCGTGAATGATGTTGCCTTCTTGCAACCAGCGTTGCCGCCGTTGTTCGGCGATTTGTTGAAATTCCTGGATTAGGGATTTGAGTTGCAGGGGGCGATCGTTCACGTGCCGGTGATAGGCGAGGATCAGAAACCGCGCCATATCATCGGGATGATAGATTTTCATGGAGCGCACGTAATGCGAGAGACGGGACCCTTCGTAGAAGCCCCAATTGCGAATCATCCAGCGGCCAAAGCTGAAGTGCACTTTACTTTTCACTTGTTCTTCGCTCATAGCGCGGAATTTTTGCCGCGCCTGCGGAGTCATTCGCTTGTCGAGCTCGGCCAGAGCGTCATCCAGATTTTTAGGGATGTAGACGCCGTTGAGGTATTTCTGGGTAATGCGCTCCTGGTAATTTTGCCGGAATTCTTGTTTGGTGGCCGGCGGGGGTTCCGTAGTATCCGGATTTTGCCCGCTAATCGGCAGCCCCCACGCCAGGGACACCACCAGCCATGCCAATAAGCCTTTCGCACTCATGTTTTCCTTCTTTTTGATTCATAGTCCGCCAACCCAAAATTGGTGAATGTAGCACCTCGGGAACTAGGCAAACTATAAACTATACAACACCTAAAAAACGGAATCTATTGCCCCAGGCGGGCATAAGGTTACCAACGTAAGAGGGAAGCCCCCCAAGTAAAACCGCTACCGAAGGCGGCCAGGCAGACCAGATCGCCCGGCTTAACGGCGCCCGCCTCCACTGCTTCACAGAGCGCAATCGGTATGGAGCCCGCCGTCGTGTTGCCGTATTTTTGGATGTTATTCCACACCTGATCGTCGCGCAAACGGAGCTTTTTCTGTACAAATTGACTGATGCGCAGATTGGCCTGATGCGGAATCAGCATCTTGATGTCGGAAGCTTGCAAGCCCGTTTTTTGTAAGGCCTCGTGAATGACCTCGGGAAATTTCTGCACGGCCATTTTAAATACGAACTGCCCCTCCATGTGCGGATAGATTTGGCCGTGTTGCACCATGTGTTCGTTGATGAACATTTCGCCGTATTCGGCATCAGAATAACCGAAGTCAAAATCTTCTCCCGCCTTTCTCAAGTGATAAGCGCCGTGGGAACCGGGGTTGATAAAGGATAACTTTTCGGCGTAAGTGCCGTTGGAATGCAAGTGGTTGGTCAGGATGCCCTGATCTTCAGCCTCGGTGGGCTGCACTACTACGGCGCCCGCGCCATCGCCGAAAATAACGGTGACGTTTCGCCCCCGGGTGGAGAAATCCAGCCCCATGGAATGCATTTCGCTGCCAACCAATAAGACGTTCTTATAAGTGCCGGTACGTACAAACTGATCGGCGATTGACAGGCCGTAAATGAAGCCCGAACATTGGTTGCGAACGTCGAGCGCTCCCACTTCGTACTCCGTCATGCCCATTTCCCGTTGCAGCAAGACTCCACAGCCGGGAAAATAATAGTCGGGGCTCAAGGTCGCGAAAATGATGAAGTCGACGTCGGCTTTGGTGATGCCGGCCCTCTCAATAGCGATCTCCGCCGCCTGAGCTCCCATGGTCGTGGTGGTTTCTTCGTGCTTTTTTCCGTAACGGCGTTCCTTAATACCGGTTCTTTCCTGAATCCATTCGTCCGAAGTATCCATGACTTTTTCCAGGTCGGCATTGGTTACTACTTTCTCCGGAACGTAATAACCGATGCCCCCGATTTTGGATCGAAGCATAAACGACATGTTTTGGAGCTTGTTGGGGGGGTACCCTTTGGCCTGCAAATGACCATCTATGGAACCTCAATTCACCATTTTTTTATTCAAGAGTTGCACCCCACTCTTAAATATAGCGCTCAAAAAAGGCTTCTTAAGCACCCAGATCTGATCATTTTCGGCGTCAAAAGCAAACGCCCGACAAGCTCTTAGTTCAAAATATAAAAACGGCTTTACCTCTTAGCGGCAGCGCTCATTGCGTTGCCACCCCTAAAATGGAAATTTAATACCATTCGGCAAAATTAATCGTTTATCCGCCAAAGAGGAGCGTCTATTTCTCATTCTGCTTTACAATTCTGACGAATATGCGTAAATTGCGGTAGAGCGGTGCTTAAACAACCCATGCCTATGAACGATATCCGGATAGGGGTCGTGGAAGATGACCTCACAGTACGTGAATCACTTGCCGAGTTTATCCATTCCCAGAAGGACCTGCACCTCGCGTTTGTTGCAACTTCCCTGGAAACTGCTTCGCAATTCCTGGATCACCATCCGCCCCCGCACGTTCTGTTGTTGGATGTGGGGCTGCCGGGCATGTCCGGGCTGCAAGGCCTTCCAAGGCTGCGACAGCGATACGACAACATGGATATCATCATTCTTACGGCATTCGATGATTCCGAAAAAATCTACCGCGCGCTCTGTCGCGGCGCCGACGCCTACCTCTCCAAAAGAGCTTCGCTACCCCAAATTATGGAAGCCGTGCGGATCGTGCACGGCGGCGGCTCCTACATGACGCCCGATATCGCCCGCAAGGTTTTCGAACATCTTCGCAATACCACTAAACCTCACCACCGGGATGTGCTTACTCCGCGTCAGGGAGAAATTGTTCAGGGGTTGGTCGATGGATTGAGCTACAAAATGATCGCCAACAAATACCATATCTCTCTGGAAACGGTTAATGACCACATCAAAACTATTTATCGAAAATTACACGTTCACAGTAAAGCTGAGGTTATCCGGATGCATATGGAAGGCGAAATATAGCCGCGTTATACCGCTTGCCCGCCGTAATGCGTTTGATCTGCCTCGGCTAAGGTTAGGAAAATGACCATGCAGAAGCAATATTTGCCATGGCTGTATCGGTTCGGTTGCTGGGTTGCGCTTGTCATCGGATGGCTTGCTGGATCGCCTACGGCCTTACCGGCCCAGGGACTGCTGCCGGCCGAGCACTATTCGGTGAGCGATGGCCTCGCCCATCGTCAGGTGCGGGATATTCTCCAGGATGAAAACGGATTCCTCTGGATTGGAACCCTTAACGGCCTGAACCGCTTCGATGGTTACCATTTCCTGAGCTTCCGCAACCGGCCCAATGCGGATCATTACATTTCCAACAACCCCATCCGCCGGCTCGAACTGATCCAGAATAATAAGATTCTCCTCCTCTACGAAAATATTTCCCACTACTTCGATATTCTCGACCCCCTGACGCTGGAGCACCGAAAGGTTCGTCTGCTACCCGAAGACGGGATCAAGGGTTTTCCGCGAAAAATTTACATCACCCCTCAGGGTCGGATCAACATCCTGACGGTCAACCAGCAGGGCATGCGTCTTTACGAATTTGATCCGCAGGCGGCCCGCGATTCTTTCCAGCTCAAATTCGAATTGGAAGAGCCCCGCTCGGTGGGCACCCCGCTCGTAAACATAGCCCGGATGCCGGATTGCAATTACCTGGTGAACGAGCGGGAAAAGGGACTGCGCATGATCAGCCCGGAAGGTAAAGTCATCCAGCGCTTTGAACGCCAGCATTTCGAGTGCTTTCCCGAAGAAGCCAGCTACCCCAATTCGGCCTGTTATATCCACCGCGACGCTCAAGGGGAAATCTGGCTTGCTTTTTCGCGTACCGCGGGAGTTTACCATTACTTGCCCGAAGACCGCTACTGGGAACTCGCCCCCGGATTGCCCGCTGATAAGATTTTTCAGCAAGTCTGGCAAGACCAAAGCGGTAATCTGCTTTTCGGTCAAATCAACAAAGATATCAGCGCCTATTACCAATACGAAAAATTACTGTGCCGCCTCCCCACGGGCCAGGTG
The DNA here is from genome assembly GCA_964458135.1 of uncultured Saprospiraceae bacterium. Taxonomy (GTDB): domain Bacteria; phylum Bacteroidota; class Bacteroidia; order Chitinophagales; family Saprospiraceae; genus CAYWHT01. The sequence continues at coordinate 8,098 of CAYWHT010000052.1, forward strand.
TTCGATTTTTCCCACCTTACGCGCATCAGCCCCCGCATTCAAAGCGTTTATTCGCCAGACTTTTTCCGCACCATTTATTTCGGCATGGGCAACGGCATGAGTGTGGTTCAGAACCGCCCTTCCCGCGTAAAAACCTTTCTGGCCCGCGAACTGGAAGACTACCGCCGCGGCGCCGTCATGCGGGACATCGTCGGGGACGCTAACGGTAAAGTCTACTTTGCCGAAGAAGCCGGTTATTGGTACGAACTGGATCTGGCCACCGACCGGCTCGACACCCTTCGCCTAATCGACGAAGCATCCGGGGAGCCCCTATCCTTCAACCGAAGCTACGCGCTGCACCTGGATACCGCGCGCCGGCAACTTTGGGGGGTCGGCGCATCGGTAAATGACCGGGGGCTGTTAATGCGCTACGACCTGGATGATCAGCGTCTGCGGGTATACCATTACCGCCATCCATTCCGTGGGCTCTCCGTGGATCAAAAGGGCGACTTTTGGTTACTGACCCAGGCGCAGGAAGACGTCGGCCAGCTAGTGCGATTCGACACCCTGAGCAAAGCGTTTCATCCTTTCCGCGACCGGGATAATCGCAACCCCTTCCAGCGGAGCGTACCCAACTACATCATCACCGGGCATTCGGGCGCCTTTTGGATAGGCACTAATAATGGATTGTGGCGCATCGATCCCCACACCGATTCTTCCCGTTATTTCAATTTTCAGGAAAAACGGGGCGCCCAGGTTTTTAGCGGCTTCGCCATTAATGTGATCCACCAGGATTCCAGTGGGCGCCTGTGGCTGGGGGGCAACGACGGCCTGATCATCATGGAAGCGCAAGGCCGGGAGCCCACTTTCCGCATTTTGACGCAGGAAGACGGCCTGGCCAGCAATACCGTAGCCGGAATTTTACCCGATGGTAAGGGCCACTTCTGGATCAGCACTTACGACGGCTTGTCTTTTTACAACACCCGCGACAGCTGTTTCCAAAGCTTTTACGAAATAGATGGCTTCAGCCATAACGAATTTAACCGCTTTTCGTTCCACCGCGATTTTCGCGGCCGGTATTATTTTGGCGGCGTCAACGGCCTCAATGCCTTTTACCCCGCAGACCTGCTGGAAAATGTTCCGCCGCCGCCCCTCGTCATTACCAAAGTAGCCCGCTATAACGCCCGCAACGAAAAGCTGATCCAGAGCGCGGGCTCGGTTTGCAATATCGATCGTCTGGAACTCTCCCCCCACGATACTTACTTCGAACTGAAGCTCATGCTGCCAAGTTTTACCAGCCCTCAGCGCAATCGCTTTAAAGTAAAACTCGAAAACTACGATCCGGAATGGCGATTGCTTGATGAGGAACCGGTGGTGAATTACAACAAGCTACCCGCAGGGCGCTACACCCTCAAAATGATCGGCGCAGACTACCGGGGGGTTTGGAACCGGAATCCCCGCGAAATCGAACTAATCGTGAGGCCCATTTTTTACCGTAGCCCCTGGTTCTTTGTGCTGTTGTTGGTTTTCGGCATTTTAGTTGCTTACGTATTCAATCAGTACCAGATGAGCCAAAAGCTTAGGGAGGAAAAATTCCGCACTAAATTGTCGAGCGACCTCCACGACGAGGTCAGCGGCCTACTCGCCGGCATCGCCATGCAGGCCGATCTGCTCCTGACCAAAGTGTGGGATGAAAAAAGCAAGAAAAAACTCCAAAATATCAGGGACACCAGCCGCACCGCCATGTCCAAAATGAGCGATGTCATCTGGTCGATCGACTCGCGGAAAGATCGCCTGGAAAACCTCCTGCTGCGCATGCAAGAGCATGCCAATGAAGTGCTCAACCCCCTCGGCATCGATTTCCACTTCCATATCGAAAAAATGGACCTCTCCGTCAAACTTCCGGTGCGCATTCGCCAGGAACTCTACTTTATCTTCAAAGAGGCCGTCAACAACATCGCCAAACATTCCCAGGCATCCCTCGTCAATATCGTGCTGGAAAACCGGGGGCCCCACTTCCACTTGATTGTGCACGACAATGGCTGCGCCAATGGCAAGGCCGGGGCGCCAAAGTCCGGCCAGGGCCTGTCCAACATCCAAATGCGGGCCCACCGCCTCGATGCGCAACTCAATATCGAACAGGAGGACGGCTTTACGGTGGCTTTAGAAATGCGCAAATTTACGAAGTAGTTGAGTTTCCCTAAGTAAGTTGAAAAGCGGCTATGGTTCATCCTATCTTTCCTGCGAAGCAGATCCTGGCGGCCCAAATAGTTGTAGCCCGGGGCTTTCGCTTGCCCCCCCCGGATCGTCAAGGGCCGCCTGGCTCGGGCGCCTTTCGAAAAACCCCATGATCATGGGGTTTACATCTCCCCTTTCAGCCCTTATCTTTGTAAATAGTTGTTGATTTACAAGATGCATATGTAACCCCAGACTAAGTTGGGAACGAAGGTTTCCTTCCTATACCTATCAACAAGAAGCGTGTTTGTTTACAGGATTTCCCGGTGCATGCTGGGAAATCCTTCAATTCTCCCATTAAACTAAACTCCAGTTACCCACTCAGGCTAGCATTTCGCAGCCTTACGGGGTTCGCTTGGGTAGGTCGATTA
>CAYWHT010000052.1:10692-12789 GCA_964458135.1 uncultured Saprospiraceae bacterium
AATATCGCCCGGGCAGAACCCCGTAATTTTTTCCCGCCAGCCCAAGCTTTGAAAAGCATTCTATAGTTGCTATCTTTCTCCGGAATTGCCTCCAACAAGACCTTTACAATTTATTCGCATGGACCTCCAACTGGCTAAAGAGGCGCTGCAGCGGTATTTCGGATACGATGATTTCCGGCCGATGCAGGCGGAAATCATCCAGAAAATTTACGAAGGCCGGGACAACCTGATCCTGATGCCGACGGGAGGCGGTAAATCCATTTGTTTTCAGATTCCGGCTTTGACGATGGCGGGCGCCTGCATCGTCGTTTCTCCGCTCATATCCCTGATGAAAGATCAAGTGGAAGGATTGAGGGCCAACGGGGTAAAAGCCGCATTTCTCAATAGCTCCCTGGCCAGGGGGGAGCAGCAGCGGGTGGAAGACGATTTCTATTGCGGCCGCCTCCACATCCTTTATGTATCGCCGGAGAAGCTGGCCTCCCAGCAATTGTTGCCGCTGCTCAAACGCTCCAGGATTAGCCTTTTCGCCATCGACGAAGCCCATTGCATTTCGGCCTGGGGCCATGATTTCCGCCCCGAATACGGCCGGATGAAATTCCTCAAACGGGAATTTCCGCACGTACCGGTAACCGCGCTTACCGCCACCGCCGACAAGCTTACGCGGCGGGACATCATCCGGCAGCTCGGCCTGCGCGAGCCGGCGGTCTTCATTGCCTCCTTTGACCGCCCCAACCTCAGCCTGAGCGTACAGCCCGGCCAGAACCGGACCAAGCAGCTGCTCCGTTTTATTCGGGATCGCCAGCACCAAGCCGGTATCGTCTACTGCCTCAGCCGGAAAAGTACGGAACGAGTGGCCGAGCAGCTGCGCGAACAAGGGCTCCGGGCCGATCATTACCACGCCGGCATGAGCGCCGAAGCCCGATCCCGCGTACAAGAAAATTTTCTCAAAGACAACACCTTGATCGTTTGCGCAACCATCGCCTTCGGAATGGGCATCGATAAATCGAATGTGCGTTGGATCATCCACTATAATCTTCCCAAAAACCTGGAAAGCTATTACCAGGAAATCGGCCGTGCCGGCCGCGATGGGGCGCCGGCTGCCGCCCTGCTTTTCTACAACCTTAACGACGTCAACCTGCTGAGCGACATTATCCGCCAAAGCGAAAGCAAGCAGGCCGAACTGCAATTGGCCAAACTGGATCGAATGCGGCAATACGCCGAATCCCTCGCCTGCCGGCGGCGCATTCTGCTCAACTACTTCGGGGAAAATTTGCAAGAAAATTGCGGCAACTGCGACGTCTGTCATAATCCGCCGCAGTACTTCGACGGCACCCTGATCGCCCAAAAAGCCCTGTCGGCCGTCTACCGCCTAAGACAAAGCGTGGGCCTGCAAAGCCTGATCGACGTGCTGCGCGGCGCCAATAAAAGAGAAATACGCGAACGTGGATACGACCAGATCAAAACCTACGGAGCCGGGCGCGACCTCAGCGTTGGCGATTGGCGGTACTACCTCATGCAATTGCTCAACCTCGGCTACCTGGAAATCGCCCACCACCAAAAAAACACCCTGCACCTCACCCCCGCAAGCCGGGCTATCCTGTTCGAAGGAAAAAAGGTGGAGTTAGTGCAGGCGTCAACCTTGAAAAAACGGCGGGAAGGAACAAGCAAGCGACGACAGCAATACCGCGAAGGGCTGTCCGCCACCGACCAGCTTTTCGAAAAGCTGCGCCAGTTGCGCAAACGACTGGCCCAGGAACGGGGCATACCTCCTTACCATATTTTCTCCGACGCCACCTTGCAAGAGATGTGCAAGAACCGCCCGCTTGACGATGAGGCTATGAAACGCATCTCCGGAGTGGGTGATCGCAAGCTGCACCTTTACGGCAGCTTATTTATCGAAGCAATCCGGGAGTTTCTTTACCAAGACCTTTCTCCGCCGCGCTAATCCCCCCAAATACGATTGGGATAATCGGTAATAATACCATCCACTCCTAATTCGATGAGCCGCGCCATCATGGAGCTGTCGTTGACCGTCCAGGGGATAATCTGCATTTGGCGCTGGTGGGCTTCTTCCACCATCCGGGCGCTGACGAGTTT
>CAYWHT010000053.1:0-8448 GCA_964458135.1 uncultured Saprospiraceae bacterium
CTAAATGAGGATTTTCGCAACGCCGTATAATCAAAAAATTGCAATTTGGAGGCCACCTACTAAACCCGCAATGGGTTCTGTCAGAATACGCTCACTTAAACTTTTATTATGGCAACCTTTACACTTACCGTCAATGGGAAATCCCGTCAGGTCGACGTGGAACCAGACACCCCTTTGCTTTGGGTGCTGCGGGATACCCTGGGGCTGGTCGGCACGAAATACGCCTGTGGGATTGCACAATGCGGAACGTGTACGATACATCTCAACGGATCACCTATCCGATCGTGCACCCTTCCCGTATCAGCCGTAGGAAGCAGTGAAGTCGTAACGATCGAAGGCCTTTCCGAAAATGGGGATCACCCGGTGCAGGAGGCCTGGAAAGAAGAAGACGTCGCGCAGTGCGGCTACTGCCAAGCCGGTCAAATCATGACCGCCGTATCCCTTTTGCGCAATAACGCCAATCCGAGCGATGAAGAGATCATCAACACCATGTCGGGGGTGCTCTGCCGTTGCGGCACCTACCTGCGCATCAAAAAAGCCATTCAAACCGCAGCAAAAAAAGGAGGTAAAATATGACAACCCAAAATAAAGTTGATCGCCGATCTTTTCTCAAAATATCCACCGTGGCCGGTGGCGGGTTAGTCTTGGGCATTAGCTGGCTGACTGCCTGTCAACCCGAAGATGGAGAAGAGATGACTAAAGAAGCATTGGCCGCAGCCGCCGATTTTATTGAATTCAACGCCTACCTGCAAATCGCCGCCAATGGGCTGGTGACGATCATGTCGCCCAACCCGGAAATTGGCCAGGGCGTAAAAACCTCGATGCCCATGATTGTGGCCGAGGAATTGGACGTTGCCTGGGACAAGGTGGTCGTTGAGCAGGCGCCCCTCAATACTGAAGCCTACGATCGTCAGGTGGCGGGCGGTAGTTACTCCATTCGCTCTACCTGGGACGCGTTGCGCAAGGCGGGCGCCACCGCCCGGCAAATGCTGGTACAAGCCGCCGCCGATCAATGGGGCGTATCCGCCGCCGACTGCCAAACCGAAGCGGGCAAGGTGATGAACGGCGACCGGGAGCTGCCTTACGGCGAATTGGTGGACGCCGCCAGCCAAATGGAAGCGCCGCAAGACGCAACCCTCAAGCAACCTAGCGAATTCACACTGCTGGGCCGGCGCATTCCCAATGTAGACAACCACGAAATCGTCACCGGGCAACCCCTCTTCGGCGCGGATACCCGCCGGGAAGGCATGCGCTACGCCATGGTGGTCCGTCCGCCCGCATTCGGCCAAAAATTGAAGTCGGTAGACGACGCCGCCGCCAAGCAAGTAGCCGGCGTGAGCGATGTCATTACCTTCGATGACAAAATAGCCGTAATCGCGGCATCCACCTGGCAGGCCAAAAAAGGCCGCGACGCCCTGCGCGCCCAATGGGAAGACCCCCAACAACTCGATAGCAGCAGCGGCCATAACGAGCGCTTCGAGCAACTGACCCAAAAGGCGCCCGATGAACCCAAGCGCAAAAACGGCGACGTAGTCAGCGCCCTCCGGCAAGCCGACAAGCTCGTCGAAGGCGTTTACGAATGCCCCTTCCTGCCGCACAACCCCATGGAACCCATGAATTTCTTCGCCGACGTGCGAGAGGAGGGCGTAGAGCTCTACGGGCCCACCCAAACCCCCGCCCGGGCGCGCCGCACGGTGTCGGAAATGCTCGATATACCGGAAGACAAAATTACCGTCGGCATGACGCGGATGGGAGGCGGCTTCGGCCGGCGGCTGTACGCCGACTTCGTCGAGGACGCCGCCCGCATCTCCAGCATGATCAAAGCCCCCGTACAGGTAACCTGGACCAGGGAAGACGACATGACCGCCGGCATCTATCGCCCCGCCGGAAGGTACCACTACCAGGCAGCGATCAGCCCGGACAATGAGCTCGTGGGCTGGCGCCTGCGGTCGGCCGCCGCCAACACCAACAACGGAACCCTGCCCGATAACTTCCCGGCCGGCGCCGTGCCCAACTTCCAGGTCGACTATCACAAAATGGACTCCCACGTCACCATCGGCGCCTGGCGCGCGCCCAACCACAATTTCGTCGCCTTCGCCGAGGAGAGCTTCATCGATGAGATCGCCCACGCTATGGATAAAGACCCGGTGGCTTTCCGCCTCGAATTGCTCGATCGCGCTGAAAATCAACCCACCGGCGAAGTAGATTACGAGGTGGACCGCTACCGAAAGGTCATCGAGCGGGCCGCCGAAGTGTCCAATTGGGGCCAATCCAAGGGAGATGGCATCTACCAGGGCATCGGCGCCCACTTTAGCTACGGCTCCTACGTAGCCGAAGTGGCCGAAGTGTCCGTGCAAAATGGCGAAATTAAAGTGCACAAGGTATACGCAGTGGTGGATTGCGGCATCGTCGTAAACCGCAGCGGCGCCGAAACTCAGGTTCAGGGAGGCGTCATCGATGGCATCGGCCACGCCATGTACGGGGAACAGCCCATCCGCAACGGCCAGCCCGCTCACAATAATTTCGACACCTTCCGACTTATTCGCATGCGCGAAGCCCCCGCCGAAATCGAAGTGCACTTCATCGAGAATAACAAAAAGCCCGAAGGATTGGGAGAGCCCGGATTGCCTCCGGCAGGCGCCGCCGTAGCCAACGCCGTATTCCGGGCCACCGGGCTGCGCATGCGCAAACAGCCCTTCGTGCAGAATCGCTTGATGGGATAAGGAGTAAGAGCCTGGCTTTTGATGCCGAAAATGAATAGATTGGGGTGCTTCGTAAAGAAGCGCCCCATTTACAAGGAGGGCGAATGGGGTTGAGAACATCCAAACCAACCCTTTCAGCAACGCTCATAGTCTGCCAGGTCAAGATTGACAAATTTTGGGTTGGCGGGCTGTAAACATCAACCGCCCGCTTACCATCCGAAAGTGCCCGGCCCGCCCTTGAAAGGCCCGACAATATCCGAGGTAATCCAGCCGCCGTAAAAATCGCCTTTCTGGGACTGCACGCGCTCGTCGTTGACGTAACAGGCGTCGACTTTGCTGGGGTAAAAGGCGAAGTAGTCGGTGATGGCCTGATAGGCGCCGCGGATGTCGGGATAGCACCAGCAGATGGCGGTGCGCGTTTCTCCCTCCATGACCAGATCCCAGTAAACGGCCTTGCCCTTGAACTCGCAGTAAGTAGATCCCCTTTGGCTCTCGCGCAGCCATTCCGTGCGCACGTCTTTCGGTGGCAGGTAATAAACCGGCGGATGACTGGTTTCCAGGATTCGGTAGCTCTGGTTGGTATCCGCAATGATCTGATCATTGACCCAAATGCGGATGTGCTTTGCCGTGGGCTCCAGCTTGGGAGGGCGGGGGTAGTCCCATACACTCTCCTGACCCGGCTTTGGTGGTATGCGTTTTTTCATACAGCTGGAAACAAGCGGTAAAGCGAAAGGTTTGTAACGGGCTCGCCGAATGAACATGGCAAAAAATGATCCCGTTTTAACAGTAAATTACGAACCTATGAAGTCTTTTAAGATCACATTGCTATTTTTTTCCTTTGTAATTTTATGGGGCTGTCAAACTGATCCGGCCAATAGCGAGGCCGATCCGGTGGAGCGCGCCGAAGCGGCTAACGCCTCGCGCATTGAAAACGCACCTCAACTGGAGGCCGATGCTACTTTTATGGTTAATTTTGCCGATTATATGTATCGTTCATTGAAGATGGCCGCCATTGCCGATGAGCGCGTTGTCAATCCCGATGTACGGGCTTTTTCCGACAGCCTTCAGCGGGAACACCGCTTACTGTTTGACCAGTTGCAAAAGCTGGGAAAAGAGCACCGCATCACCCTGCCGGATGATCTGTCGGACGAAAGTGCGGAACAAATCGAAGCATTGCGCGATATCGAACAGCTGGCCTTTGACGAATACTACCTCAATCAAATCATTGCCAACCACATGGTGTTGGAAAAGGCTACCGAGCAAGTGCTCGCCAACACCAAGGTGCAGCCGGTAATCGACTTCTGCGCTAATGTGGAGGAAATGCGTTACCGCCACCTTAAGCGGGCCCGGAAATTGAAAGGAAGATTGGTTTCCGAATTACAAGAATAGTATCCAACGACCGGCCTTGTGCTGCAAACGGTAAAGAGGAGCCCATGTTAACCACCATCAACCCCGCCACCGGGGAAACGATCAAAACCTACGAAGCCCTTCGTCTCGAGGATATCCAACGGAAAATCGACCGGGCGGGGCAGGCTTTTCGGGGCTGGCGCCGCACCTCTTTTGCGGAACGCCGCCGCCTGATGGAAAACGCCGCCCTGGCGTTAGAACAAAACCGGGACCGCTACGCCCGGCTTATTTCTCTGGAGATGGGGAAGGTGATCCGGGAAGCTCGGGCCGAGATTGACAAATGCGCCTGGGTGTGCCGGTATTACGCCGGGCAGGCCGAAGGCTTCCTTCAACCCGAGACCGTGCCGACGGATGCCGGAAAAAGTTACGTGGCTTTCGAGCCCCTGGGGGCCATTTTGGCGATCATGCCCTGGAACTTTCCATTCTGGCAGGTATTCCGCTTTGCTGCGCCCGCCCTTTGCGCCGGTAATGTGGGCCTGTTGAAGCACGCTCCCAACGTTCCCGGATGCGCCGAAGCGATACAGGAAGTTTTTGTGCGCGCCGGATGCCCCGAGGGGGTGTTCGAAAACCTGCCGATTGAAGTGGAACAGCTGCCAACCGTACTCGACCATCCGGCCGTAAGGGCGGCGACGTTAACGGGTAGCGGAAGGGCGGGCAGCTCGCTGGCCGCCGAAGCGGGCCGGCGCATTAAAAAAACCGTGCTCGAATTGGGCGGTAGTGACGCCTACCTCATTTTGCACGATGCCGATTTGGAGGTAGCCTCGGAAAACTGCCGGAAAAGCCGGCTGCTCAATGCCGGTCAAAGTTGCATCGGCGCCAAACGGTTCATCGTAGTCGAAGAAGCCTATCACAGTTTCCTCAGCCTCTTCATGGAAAAACTGAGGGCCGCCAACCTGGGCGATCCCCTGCAAGAAGCTACCGATCTTGGGCCGCTGGCCCGGCAAGACCTCAGAGACACCCTGCACCGGCAAGTACGAAAGAGCATCGACAAAGGGGCGAAACTGGAACTAGGAGGTGTGGTCCCGCCGGGTGAAGGAGCCTTTTACCCGCCTACCCTTCTAACGAATGTCAGGCCCGGCATGCCGGCATTCGACGAGGAGCTCTTCGGCCCCGTAGCTGCGGTGATCCGGGCCAAAGACGAAAAAGAGGCTATTGAATTGGCCAACCGTTCCGACTTCGGGCTAGGGGCGGCGGTATTCACCAATGACCTGGAACGGGGGGAGCGCATCGCCCGGCAAGAATTGGAGGCCGGTAGCTGCTTTGTCAATGGCTTGGTTAAATCAGATCCCCGCTTGCCCTTCGGAGGAATTAAAAACAGCGGCTACGGGCGGGAGTTAAGCCATTACGGGATACGCGAGTTTGTCAACGTGAAAACCATTTGGATCAGATAAAACAAGATTTATGCAAAAAGACCAGAAACGTTCCAGCAACGCCATTCAACATCTCCGCGAACAAAAGCGGTTCCGCTTACCAACGGAATCCGGAGACGCCGTACTCGACTACCGGGAGTGGCAAGATAAGGAGGGCCGGCTAAATATTGACTTTACGCATACTTACGTACCCACGCCCGTACGCAACCGGGGAATCGCCGGCCAGGTGGTGGCGGAAGGGCTTCGCTACGCCCGGGAGCGAGGCGCCGTAATTCACGCTTCTTGCCCTTACGTGGAAGTATTTATGCGCCGGAATCCGGATAGTTAAAGTAGTTTAAACCATTTTTGAAACAGTGGCCCGAGCACCGGTACGGGTTCTTTTTTAGCCTGGGTGGCGCCCATAAAAGCTAAAATCCAAAATACAGCCATTGCCAAAATACCTACGTACCAAAACAGCGGACCCAATAAAGGAATAACCGAAAGAATACTTCCCGCGGCGCCGATCAGGTGCACGCCCAGCGATTGACGGAGGTGAAAAGAAGCGTATTCATCTCGAGGGTTGTTCATTACCATTGCGACGATCAAGCCAATCGGCGTGATGTACGAAAGAATCCCGAGCACTTTTGGGTCGAGTTGATTTTCCACCTGCGGAAATTCTTCGCTCTCTTCGTGGTAAGCGTACATTTTTTCTTGCTGAGGCGCCTCTTGTTCTTGCCCCTCATTGCCTTGATTTTCGTTGGTTGCCATAGTCAATTGTTGCTTTGGTCTGTACAAAATACAAAAATCTTATTTATCAAAATTTGGTTTGCGGGGCTTTTTGATTTGCCGGCGGATGAGTAGAATGATGGGAACCAGGATTAAGATGAGCCCCGCCCAGAGGAAGGGCGTTTCCAACCAGCTTGGATTGGCTTCGGGATCGTAAGCTTGATCGCTGTATGGGCTATTGCTGTGAGATTGAGCCATTAAAATTTGGCTGACGAGCAACAAGCTTGAGGTTAGAATAAAATTATTGAACTTAATCTTGGTCATTCCGCCGGTTTGATTTGTAGGATAAAAAAATTGCAGCCATCTATTGGAACAGATAATTCAAGCACCGGTTCGAATAGATCGCTAAGCACTCCCGCCTTTTCCGTAACTGCACATTTTAGAAAAGACACCAAATCCGGCCTGGAAATGAATACCCGGCCCAACCGACCGGAAGGCCAGTTCCGTTGCCAGAAACTGGCCCTCCGGGAAAGGGATGCGCTATTACAGGGTGTTAAACCATTCCTGAAAGCGACTGCCCAGCAATGGCACGGATTTTTGCTGGCCCTGAACGGCGGCCACTAAGCCGATAATCCAAAAAACGAATGCGGCAATCAAACCGATTAAGGCGGCAATCCACCCTAAAATGGGGATAACGGCCACAAAAGTCGATGCAATGTAAAGCAGGTGAATGCCCAAAGCCTGGCGAATGTGGAAGGAGCCCAGTTCCGACTTAGGCTTATTCATCACCAGGGCGACAATCCATCCTACAATCGTCAGGTAGGATACGATCGAAACCACCTTGGGATCCATCTCATGTTTGGTGTTGGACAACTGATTTTCCGTATTTGTGGGATTTTCCATAACTGAACTAAGCGTTTGAAGGTTTTTATTTAAAAACAAGCTAAGGATAATATAATAAATTACCAGCGATTTTCTTCGCCCGGATTTTCTTTCTTATACCAACAGGCCGTATTAAGGCATGAAGATCAGCAACTCATAGAGCAGCACTTTTTTATTTTTTGACGCACTCCAACAAAGAAGTAACAGTGAAGACCTTCCAAACTGTTCACGGAATGAAGCATAAAACAAAACTGTTACCCGGGTAACAGGCTATTTGAACAGGATTTCGGATTTTTACACCGAATCTTTGAAACGATCCACATGCCACATTACGATGTCATCATCATCGGTACTGGAGCGGGAGGCGGCACACTGGCCCATAAGCTCGCCCCCTCCGGAAAAAGCATCCTGATCCTGGAGAGAGGCGCCTACATTCCCCGGGAGAAGGAAAACTGGAGTACCCAATCTGTTTTTCTCAACGGGCGCTACAAAGCCAAGGAAACCTGGCGGGATAAAGACGGTAAGACCTTCCATCCGGGCATTCACTATTGCGTGGGCGGCAATACTAAAGTGTACGGCGCCGCACTATTGCGCTTGCGCGAAAGGGATTTTGAAGAAGTACAACACCGGGGAGGCCTTTCGCCCGCATGGCCTTTGCGATATGCCGATTTGGCGCCCTATTACACGGAAGCGGAAAAGCTCTACCACGTACACGGCAAGCGGGGCGTCGACCCTACCGAGCCCCACGAGCGCGAGCCCTACGCTTACGAGCCGTTGCCCCATGAGCCCCGTATCCAAGAACTACAGGACGACATGCAACAATTGGGGTTGCACCCTTTTCCACTACCCATTGGCGCAAGAATCGGGGGTAAACATCAGGGCGATGCGCCCGCCGTGCTCGATCGTTTCGATGGTTTCCCAGACCCCTCTGAAGTTAAAGCGGATTCCCACGTAATAGGGGTGAAATCCGCATTGCAATACGAAAACGTCAGCTTATTGACTAACCGCTACGTGGAGCGATTGGAAACCAAGGCCGGCGGCTCGGAGGTTTCCCGGGTCGTCGTGCGGAAGGGGGAGGAAGAAGAATACTACACCGGCAACATCGTTGTCGTCGCTTGCGGGGCGATCAATTCCGCCGCATTGTTGTTGCGCTCCGCCAATGACCACCACCCGCGGGGATTGGCCAACGGTTCCGACCTTGTAGGCCGCCACTACATGGCGCACAATAATTCCGCCCTTTTGGCCATTTCCATTAAACCAAACGACACCAAGTTTGGAAAGACGCTCGGATTAAACGATTACTATTACGGTAGTGATGGTTTTGACTATCCGATGGGCCACATCCAGATGCTCGGGAAGTCTGATGCGCTAATGTATAAAGA
>CAYWHT010000053.1:8458-12643 GCA_964458135.1 uncultured Saprospiraceae bacterium
GTATAAAGAAGATGCGCCTTCGTTTGCTCCGGGCTTTTCGCTGGAATACGTCGCCCGTCACTCCCTTGATTTCTGGTTGACATCCGAAGATTTACCCGATCCGAACAACCGGGTGATGATTGGAAAAGGCGGCGAGCTCCAGCTGCACTACACCAACAATAATCTCGAAGGGCATCGCTTGCTCATGGAAAAGTTGCGCTGGATACTGGAAAATGCCGGTTGCGAAAAGCACTTGCTGCCCAATAACATGTACCTGGGTAAAAAAATCCCCCTGGCGGGCACGGCCCACCAGTGCGGCACCGTCCGTTTCGGTGATGACCCCGAGACTTCCGCCCTCGATATTTGGTGCCGGGCCCACGAAGTACAAAATTTGTACGTGGTTGACGGCAGCTTTTTCCCCTCCAGCGCGGCCGTCAATCCCGGCCTGACCATTATGGCTATGGCGCTACGCGTGGGGGATCACCTTTTAAACGAAGTGCTCTGATGAACCTCATTCGATATAATACTTCTTATTTTGCCGCTAGCATGCTAAGATATTTCATCCTTGCTATCCTTATCTTGCTGTCGTCGGTTTTTGTGCTTCGCGCCCAGTCGGCACAGGAGGTAAAAGGAGTAACCATCACCGTTTCCGATCTCGAAGCGGTGGCGGCTTTTTATCAGGAAGTGCTGCCTTTCCGGCAAACGTTATCGTATGAGCTGACAGGCCCGGCATTGCAACAATTGACGGGCCTGCGCAACGATGAGCTCCGGGCGCGTATCCTGAGGCTGGAGCTGGGTTCGGAATGGATTCAACTCATGGAATTTCAGAGAGAAGAACGCAGTCGCCCCATTCCCCGGGATTCCCGCAGTAATGATTTATGGTTTCAACACCTGGCGATCGTCGTGCGGGATATGGACGAGGCCTACGCCGAATTGTGGGAAGAACAGGTCACCCATGTCTCAACTGCTCCGCAAACCCTGCCCGATTATTTACCCGCTGCGGCGGGCATTTCCGCCTTTTATTTCCGCGACCCGGACGGCCATAACCTGGAGCTCATTTATTTTCCGGAGGGAAAGGGTGACCCACGCTGGCAGGAAGCGGGGCAAGACTTGTTTATGGGCCTGGATCATACGGCCATTGGGATAGCGGAAACGAAAAAAAGCTTAAGTTTTTATGAAGAGGTGCTCGGTTTGAAGCTTGCCGGCAAGAGCGAAAATTATGGTTCTGAGCAAGAGCACCTGAACCAGGTCTTTGGTGCGCGTTTGCTGATTAGCGGGCTACGCGCGCCGCAAGGCATGGGCGTGGAATTGCTACAATACGTCGCCCCGCCCGGAGGTCGCCTGTATCCAAAGGATAGCCGGCCTACCGACCTCTGGCACTGGCATACGACGGTGCGGGTGGATGATATCGAAGCCATATACCGGAAGCTGCAGGATGCGAATGCCGAATTTATTTCCAGCAGTATCGTATCAATTCCCACGGAGGGGCCGGACTACGAGCGGGCTTTTCTCGTTCGCGATCCGGACGGTCACGCCTTGCTTATTGTCGAATAACCTTCGAAATTATCTTTTATCCATAAACACCCAACAACTGGGTTTGCAGCATGTCTCAACGTCCAAATAATCGACTCAAACAACAAACCTGCATCGTCACGGGCGCCAATTCGGGCATCGGGCGGGAGGTGGCGGTCGCCATGGCCAAAGACGGCGCCAATGTCGTCATCAACTGGGTAGCCAACGAGGAGGCTACCCACGATATCCTCAACGAAGTTAGCGCTATCGATGCCTGCGAGCGGGTCATCGCCATCCGCGCCGATGTGAGTAAAGAAGCGGAAGTAGAAGCCATGTTTGAGGAAACCATCGATACCTTCGGTACGGTGGATATTCTGGTCAACAATGCTGGCATCCAACGCGACGCCGCCTTTCACGAAATGAGCCTGGATTACTGGCGAAAGGTCATCGATGTCAACCTCACCGGCATGTTCCTTTGCTCGCGCGCAGCTATCCGGGAATTTTTGCGGCGCGGCCCCCGGCCGGAAGTGACCGAAGCACTGGGCAAAATTATCTGTATGAGCTCGGTGCACGAAGTTATTCCCTGGGCGGGTCACGCCAATTACGCGGCTTCCAAGGGGGGCGTCAACATGCTGATGCAGTCGCTGGCTCAGGAGTACGGGCGCGAAAAAATACGCATCAACTCCATCGCTCCCGGCGCCATCCAAACGCCCATCAATCGCGATGCCTGGGAAACGCCCGAAGCGCTCAACAAGCTACTGACCCTGATTCCCTACAACCGCATCGGGCGCCCTTCCGATATCGGCTCCACCGCAGTATGGCTGGCCTCCGACGAGTCGGACTACATTAGCGGCACCACCATCTTCGTAGACGGCGCTATGACTTGTTATCCCGGCTTTACGGAAAACGGTTAAATTAACGATCAACTACCATTACATGGCATACCAACCCATTGAAGACTACGGTATTATCGGCAACATGCGCACCGCGGCCCTGGTGGGCGCCAACGGCAGTATTGATTGGATGTGCTATCCGCACTTTGATTCACCGAGTGTGTTTGCCGGCATGCTGGACCACGAGCAAGGGGGGTATTTCCGGATATCACCGCCCCATAACGATTGCACTTGTAAGCAGTTTTACTGGCCGGATACCAATGTGCTGGTCACCCGTTTTCTTTCCGAAACCGGGGTTTGCGAGATAACGGATTTTATGCCGGTAGGAAAGAGTGAGATCGGTGGTAACGAAAACCGGCTGGTCCGGCTGGTAACCTTGCTGCGGGGCAGTATGAAATTGTACGTGGAATGTTTTCCGGCATTTAATTACGCCCGCGACGAGCACGAAACGGTGATCAATGAGCACGGAGCGGCTTTTCACGCCCCGACGCAGAGCCTTGCCGTAGCCACTTCGGCGCCGCTGCACCAACTCGACGGCGGCGCCACGGCGGAGCTGATCCTGCAAGAGGGCGAATCGGCCAATTTTGTGCTGAAGCCCATAGAACGCGGGCGGGCCTGCGGGGCTTGCTACTCCCGGGAGGAGGCCGTTGGCGGCTTTCGCACCACCATTGATTACTGGCGGCGTTGGCTCTCCTCTTGCACCTACGAAGGGCGTTGGCGCGAGACGGTGCGCCGCTCGGCCCTCACCTTGAAGCTATTGACTTTTGAGCCTACCGGCGCCATCGTGGCGGCGCCTACCTGCGGCTTGCCCGAGGGCATCGGCGGCGAAAGGAACTGGGACTACCGCTATACCTGGATTCGCGATGCGGCCTTTACGATCTACGGTTTTATGCGGATCGGCTTTACCGAAGAAGCCGCCCGCTTTATGCAATTCATCCAGGAGCGTTGCCGCGAACGCGAGCCCGACGACTCCCTGCAGATCATGTTCGGCATCGACGGCCGCCACCGGCTGGAAGAAGAAATTCTCTCCCACCTGGAAGGCTACCGGAAATCTGCTCCGGTTAGGATCGGTAATGGTGCTTACAATCAACTGCAATTGGATATCTACGGGGAGCTGATGGATGGCGTATACCTGTACAACAAATACGGCGTACCGATCTCCTACGATTTTTGGCAGGACCTGCGCAAGCTCGTCAACTGGATTGCCGACAATTGGCAACAACCCGATGAAGGCATCTGGGAAGTGCGGGGTGGGCAACGACACTTCGTCTATTCCAGGCTCATGAGCTGGGTGGCGCTGGACCGGGCCGTTCGCCTGGCCGATAAGCGATCCTTTCCTGCCGACCGCGAAAAGTGGTTGCGCACGCGCGACCAGATCTACGAAGAAATTATGGAAAAGGGATGGAGCCAGGAAAGGCAAGCTTTCGTGCAATCCTACGATTCCAATGCATTGGATGCTTCCAACCTGATGATGCCCCTGGTATTCTTCCTCTCTCCCGGCGATCACCGCATGTTGAAAACGCTCGACGCTATGCTGGAAAGCCCCGACCGGGGAGGCCTGGTGGCCAACGGCTTGGTATACCGTTACAATATACAGGAATCGAATGATGGCCTCGCAGGGGAAGAAGGCACCTTCAATATCTGCACCTTCTGGATGGTGGAAGCCCTGACCCGCGCCGGCCAACTCGAACCGGAACGCCTGGAACAGGCCCGCCTCATGTTTGAGCAAATGTTAGGTTTCGCCAAACATCTGGGGCTCTACGCCGAAGAAACCGGTATGAGGGGAGAAGCCCTGGGCAAT